>CAZIAN010000563.1:0-2581 GCA_964537355.1 uncultured Pirellulales bacterium
TGCCTTCGTATATCAAAAACCAGTGGCCTGATGACCCGCATGCTATCTATTATTCTGCGGTCCCTCTTCTTTTTGCAGCTTTTGCGAATTGGATCGCCGGCTCCATGGTAACCAGTTTGTTCAAGAAGGGCTACCATGTGGGCTCAAGACGCATCACGGCTATTGTGGGATTTTCCCTGGGAGTAATCGGTTTGATTCTTGCGATACAAACCAGAAACCTGGATTTCCTGACTACAGATAAAGCTCAGCTTTATTGGTTTGTTTTCTGCTTCGGCCTTGCGACATTTGGTGTGGATATGACGCTAAGCCCAAGCTGGGCATTCTGCAACGATATCGGCGGCAGTAATTCAGGTGCAGTCTCCGGCTCAATGAATATGGTGGGCAATATCGGTGCTGCTTTAAGCGCTATTATATTTCCGATGTTATTGAACGAAGAAACAGGAAGTGCAAATACCTTCTTTATGCTGGCTGCAGGCCTTAATTTTCTGGCTATTGTGACCTGGTTCTTTATGAATCCGAATCGTACTTCGGATAAGAAGCTCTCCCCGCAAGCCATCCGAAACCGGTTCATTGCCATGCTTACATCACTGGTCCTTTTGACCGCAGGTACTATTGGCTATAAAATCTATAAATCAACACATAAGAAATCTACACCCGTTGAAGATACTAATAAGGTTGATGATGTGAATCAAATAACAATAGAAAACGATAAATGATTAATATCAATCTAAATCATTATCATTGGAGAAATATTAATGAGTACTTTCAAAGCCGTAGCGGTAGGAGCGGGGTATTTTAGCCACTTCCAGTACGAAGCTTGGCAGAGAATTCCTGAAGTTACGGTTACCGCTTTCTGCAACCGCGACACAGACCGTGCAAAACAAATAATGGAAAAGTACGGGATTGAATCGCATTACACGGACTACCGCGAGATGTTGGAAAAGGAAAAACCTGATTTTGTTGATATTATAACTCCCCCTGCGACGCATCTGCAGATGTGCAAAATAGCTGCCGACCTTGGCATTCACATTATCTGTCAGAAACCACTGGCCCCTGCATTCGACGAAGCAAAAGAGATTGTGGATTGCACCAGTCAGGCCGGTATTCGTTTTATGGTTCACGAGAACTGGCGTTTCCAGCCGTGGTATAGGGAAATAAGAAAGCTGCTCGATAAAAATGTCGTAGGCAATAAGATTCACTCGGTATATTTCCGCTCACGCATGGGCGATGGCTGGGGACAGAATGCCTATCTTGATCGTCAGCCGTATTTCCGGGATTATCCGCGCTTGCTGGTTTATGAAAATGGCGTGCACTTTATAGATACGTATCGTTATCTCGCCGGCGAGATTAAAGAGGTTTATGCCGTACTGAAGAAACTTAATCCGGTAATCACCGGCGAAGATTATGCGACCGTTATTTTCAACTTTGAAAGCGGTGCTACCGGAATCTGGGACGCCAATCGATACAACGAATGCAACTACGACAAGCCCCGTTACACGTTTGGCGAACTCCTCCTCGATGCAAATGGAGGTTCCATACGGCTATATCTGGATGGCAGAATTACAATACAACCGCTCGGTGAGAAAGAGCGAATGCACGATTATCACCACGAAGATCACGCGTTTTCCGGAGACTGTTGCTATACGACGCAGCGACATTTCATTGACAGAATGCTCGATGGTAAGCCATTCGAAACCGATGGAGCCGAATATCTCAAGACATTGAAAGTGCAGGAAGCCGTATATGAGTCGGCATCCAAAAATGCAATCATCAGCGTTGCTCAATAAACAATGCGTTCTCAATCCTAATGGCCGTCACTCTCCGCGCTTTAACGCCTACTCCATAATCAGCTTGCCCTTTGGCGAAATCTTAAACACATAGGCATAGTCGCCAGGCTTCCTGACCGGTAAAGTGATTGTTAAACCATTAGCGTCTCTGGTCCATTTGAGGTTTTCTCTGGAACCAAGCAGTTTGATTGATGCTATTCCTTTTGTACCCACTTTCATTTCACTGTTCAGAGTTCTTATTATTAATTTATTATTTTTGGGCCAATCTAATACGGCAGCATATAGATACTTGCCGTCCTGAGTGTATCGAATATCCTCTGCCGTGAAGGGCTTGTTCTTATTCTCCGAAAGATGTCCTTCGGCCACCCCTGTCGGGCCCTCCCCGAATATCTTCCAAGGCCGCGTACCGTATATACCCTCGCCGTTTGTCCTTAGCCAGTTGCCTATCGCAAGCAATGTCGCTTGTGCTTCCTGCGGAATGGTTCCATCGGCACGAGGACCCACATTCAAAAGCAGGCAGCCGTTTTTGCTGACGATGTCCACAAGATCATCCACCAGCATATCCGGCGATTTGAACTCGTCATTTTCGATATAACCCCAGGACTTCTTGCTGATCGAAGTATCGGTCTGCCAGAAGAACTCACGAATTCGGGGCGATTTCTCGCGTTCGAGGTCCAGCGTTCCCGCACCATCCGGAAAAGCAACCTTCGTAACACCGTCGGCGGGCTTGGTCCAGCGCTTATAGGTCCAGCGTTCCCGCACCATCCGGAAAAGCAACCTTCGTAACACCGTCG
>CAZIAN010000563.1:2591-3298 GCA_964537355.1 uncultured Pirellulales bacterium
CCCCTTGTTCCACTCGATACTCCTGTTGTAGTAGTAGGCAGCTATGCTTTTTCGCCCTTGTTCGAATTCCGGATAGCAAAAACCGAAATCGAACCACAGCAAATCCGGCTTGTACTTATCGATTAACTCTTTAGTCCGGCCATACCAGTGAGCGATGAAATCGGCACTGGCAGGTGCTTTTGGATCATGATTTACACCATACAAGCCCGCATACGCCGGTTTAATATTATCAAAGCTGTCGTCTTTAAAATAGTACCTCCAGTTCCAGGCGTAATGTGTCGAGACGCCGAATTTCATGCCGCGTTTACGGACCGCTTTAGCAAGTTCGCCGCAGATGTCCCGCTTTGGTCCCATCTTCGCTGAGTTCCATTTCGTAAGTGAAGAGTCATACATTGCAAAACCATCATGATGTTCCGCCACGGGCACCACATACCTGGCCCCTGATCGTTTGAAGAGTTCAGCCCATTCATTGGGATCCCACTTCTCGGCACGAAACTTCGGGATGAAATCCTTATAGCCGAACTTTGACTGATCGCCCCATGTCTTTTTATGATGTTCGAAGAGATTGCTGTCCTTGTTATACATATTCCGCGGATACCATTCACTGCCGGCCGCCGGTACCGCATAAACTCCGCAGTGGATGAATATCCCGAATTTGGCGTCCTGATTCCATTTTGGAACTTCATATTGTTTCAACGAGTCCCACG
>CAZIAN010000564.1:0-3296 GCA_964537355.1 uncultured Pirellulales bacterium
CAACAAAGTACCACTCAATTTACACATTTATGTCTCGCCGTCTACTTAATCCGATGTTAACTCAAAATTTTTAAGAAATATTCATTTTTTCGCAAAAAATCAACATTTATTCGGACTCGATATAGGCAAAATTGGGATTTGTAGTGTCAAAATGGAAACATAATGTCACCTGAAAATCAGGGTGTTTTTTTAGCTTCTGTAAAGAGGTGGCTTTTCGAATAATTGTATCATTTTGCAGCTCACATAAAAGGTACCTTTTGTGTGATTGAAGATCTGTGGGACTGGCTAAAAGACGCTGTAGACGATGCTAACAATCTGGACGCAGATACGTTATTATGATAAATTTGTAAGAATATCGCTAACAATTATCTGCACCTGACTGAACTGCCGTGCTTCAATTGAAGAGCGATAAGAAAGTTTAATATATACATTTTATTAGTTTTATTATAAGTGGCTTCACAGGTGGGTTTGATCGTTCGGCAAGGCTAGGAGACAAGGAAGCATTATGCACCTATTAAAAGAATTTTTATGTGGAGTATTGGCGGTATGTGCCTCACATTTATTAGGTCTAAATGCGGAGTACTGCAGCTTGCCCAAGCCAACACCTCAACAGCTTGCCTGGCAAGAGGCGGAACTTGGCGTGTTGTTTAGCTACGATCTGCATGTGTTCGACGACAGGCATTACCGCCAGGAGCATAACCGCCGTCATGCGGTTGAAGACGTCAACATCTTCAACCCGACTCAGCTTGATACCGACCAGTGGTTACAGGTGGCAAAGGACATGGGTGCCCGGTTCGCACTCCTGACCGCTTCGCACGAGACCGGGTTTCGTCTGTGGCAATCGGATGCCAACCCATATTGCCTGAGAGCCGTAGAATGGGGTGCTGGTAAGCGCGATATTGTGGCTGAGTTTATTGCATCCTGCAAGAAGTATGACATCAAACCCGGTATCTATCTGGGGACCCGATGGAACTCGCAACTCGGCCTTTGGGACTTCAAAGTAACCGAACGCAGTTCTATCAGCCAAGAAGCTTACAATACCATGATCGAGAAGGAGGTCGAAGAGATCTGTTCTCGCTATGGCCCATTGTTCGAGTTGTGGTTCGACGGCGGTGCACATGGCCCGAAGCAAGGCGGCCCGGATGTCTTGAGTGTGTTTGAAAAATACCAGAAAGATTGCTTGTTCTACCATAACCTTGAACGTGCCGACGCCCGTTGGGGCGGCAGTGAGTCTGGAACGATTCCATATCCATGCTGGGTGACGTTCCCTTACGAATCGACCGGAGCTGGTGAAAGTGCGAGGATAGAAATAAGTAAGAATGGTTTCGCCCTGCTGAAACACGGTGATCCTGAGGGCACATACTGGATGCCTGCAATGTCCGATGCCCCTCTGCGTAATCATGAATGGTTCTGGGACGAGGGTGACGAAAAGAAGCTTTACCCGCTAAAGTCACTCATTAACATGTACTATAACTCCGTCGGTCACAACTCGACGTTGATCATTGGGCTGACCCCTGACAATCGCGGTCTGATGCCTGAGCCTGATGTGAAACGCTGCAAGGAATTGGGCGACACAATTCGGCGTATCTTCAGTAACTGTGTCGGTGAGACCAGCGGGCAGGGCAAAGAAATCGAACTTGTTCTGCCGAAACCGACTGTATTCGATCACATTGTCTTGCAAGAAAACATCCGCGAAGGCGAGCGGGTGCGTGCGTATGTCGTGGAAACAAGGCAAGGCGACGCGTGGCGAGAAATCGCAACCGGCACCTGCGTTGGCCACAAACGAATCCATCACCTTGATACACCAGTCACGGCCAGCCAGATCCGAATGCAGATAGGGAAGGCCATAGCCACGCCAACGATAAGTAAACTGTCTGTTTACCTTGCACCTAATACAGCAGATATTGCCGAACAATCTCCTGCAGGCGACGTCCTAAAAGCTGCTCCTGAGGAGTAACGTTGGTAAGATAATAAACAGAGAAAGATCTGTCCATTGAAACAGACTGCATTATTGAATCTCAAATATGATCCTATAGGATTTCTCTTATCTTCGAGGCAGCCAGCATGGGTGAAATACCAGACCCTTGTAAAACTTCTTGGAAGATCGCAGGATGATCCTGATGTCTGTCACTGGCGTAGAAGGCGTGATGCATCGGCTCTTGTTGCAAACATCAGGGCAAAGCAAGGACATGAAGGTTGGTTCCCCTGCATGCCTTGGATGCATATTCATAAATACTACTTCCACCGGTTGCTCGAAATAGGATACGACATTAAGGACGACACCGTTCGACGTACCGCTGAGCAACTCTTGGATTACCAATTACCTGATGGAGGATATATGCATCCAACAGGCTCGAGGGTAAACACTCCTGATCCTCGAAAAGGATGGGCGGCTTGCATGACTGGTTATGTCACAAAGGCATTGATGGATCTCGGATTAAAAAACCGACCTCAGGTCAGGAAAGCCTTGGGGGTAATGTTGAATAGTCAAAATTTTGATGGAGGCTGGATTTGCCAGCAGGGAGGGCCCTGTGTGGATGAGAGCAACTGTATTATTTCTGGAACACCGTGGATACTTGTGTGCCTCGCACAGGCTCGCCTTATCAGTCATGATAGTGCTATCGCAAAAAAGGCTGTTGCTATGTTTGGCAGATTTAAGAAGGATATTATATGTCACGGATACATGCATGATAGATGCTATAGATGCGACGAGTCTCTTATCTTGCCCTCTCTCCACGGCCTGGGCATGTCAAAGCAACATCCTCTCTTTAAAGATCTCTTAAAATCACTTATTGACAAACAACAATCTGATGGTTCATGGCTTTTTCGAGGAAACCGATCTGCATGGTACACGACCGAGGTTGTTAAGGTTCTAAGGGAGAACATTAGCTGATGAAAACAAAACGAAGACAATTATTAAAATTTATGGGATCCAGTGTAGCTTGTTGGGCAGTTTTTTTTAATCTTCTCTCGTGCTCTCAGTCCGGTGAAAAACAGGAAAAAGAGCGAAACATGATTTTCGGATGGACAACCTGTCTCACATATCAGACCGAAGAGAGGAAATTGGGCTATGATTATTTTAGCAGATTACTGGATGAGATGAAAATACACGGAATGACCCATTTAATTGTTATGATGGCAAGTCACGGCTATTTTTCACCTGGAAATCATGGATTAGCATGGCCGGTGAAAAATCCAAAGCTTAAGTTACAATTAGACAAGAACGCACTGAATAATCACGAGGAAATGGAATTTTTTTCAAGAATAATTGAGAAAGCACATGAAATAGGCATTAA
>CAZIAN010000565.1:0-3295 GCA_964537355.1 uncultured Pirellulales bacterium
ATGGTTCTGTATTGTATGCGGCCACCCATGTCTCAGGCGTCCTGCGCCTTGGAACGCCCTCTTCCGCCCAACCTCAAGCACAGCCTGAGCCTAAATCCCTTGCCGAGAAGGGTTCAACCCCTGGAACACCTCAGCCTACCTCTCTTGTAACCGTGCTGGTTATCGCAATACTACTGGGATTGGTCCTAGTGATTACCCTCTTGGCATTCAGAAAGAGAAAATGATGAATAACTTGGGAAATCTGATCGAATGGTGAATCGCTATTTGTTGCAATCGTTCTGGTCTTTCTGATCACACTGCCATCTTGCTCTTCCAGGAACGACATAATTTCCGGGGTTGTCTTGGGTGAAGATGGTGCTCCATTGACTGATGCAGTTGTCCGCATCAAAGCCACCGACCTGGAAACTGCAACCGATGAGTAAGGACGATTCGCTCCAAGCGGACTCTTAGATGGATCTTTTTTTGTTTCCGCATGGGTTCCAGGCTATTACATCGACGGCGTGGATGGAGTGCAGGGCGGTGAAAAAGACGTGGCGATCTGTGCTGCCTGCGCCAGTGCCGCAGGTACAGGTGCACGACGGCCTCTCGCGACCTCCGGACGGTCGATCTGCCACGTCATATAAATTTTATGATACTACCGGACGGGGATAGCGCCCCGCGATTCAGAGCGCGTTTTGCACAATTTCATGCCATAATAATCTTGTAACTATGCTAATCCGCCCCGCCGGTAACGCGAACCGTTGGGCGTTACAGAAAGGGAAAGATGTTAGAAGGTTACCGAGGAAGAATGACAAAAGTTAAATCGTTTTTTCTGTTCGTGTTTGCGGCACTGTTTGCTCTCTCTGCTTGCAACCTGCCGACCGCCTCCTCAGTCGAGGAGACTCCGTCTACCGTCCTGATGGTTAGGGTAAGCGCGGCTGCCGAATATCGCACTGGCCCCGGGCAAGAGTACAGTGTGGCGGGGGTGCTCCAGCCTGGCCAGGAGGTCAAGGCGATTGGCCGCAGCCCAGATGGCAACTACTTGCTTATTCAGGATCCTGCCAATCCAGCGGCTTTGTGGTGGTTGAACAGCGACTATGCTACATTGATCGGCAATCCCATCGGCCTGCCGATCTCCACTTCGCCGTCCACGCCAACTTTAGTCGGAGGCTGTCCTACGCCGATCAATGGCGGTCCTACGCCGGTCAGTTGTCCCACATTCGTTAGTGGTCCTGCATCGGTCGGAGGCTGTCCCACGCCGATCAATGGCGGTCCTACGCCAGTCAGTTGCCCTACATTCGTTGGTGATCCTGCAGCGATTGGAGGCTGTCCCACACCGATCAATGGCGGCCCTACACCTGTCAGTTGTCCCACGTTCGTTGGCGTGCCTACTTCGGCTAGTGGCCCTACAGCAATCGGCATCCCAACTTCAGTTGGCGGTCCAACCCCGATTGGCGGTCCAACCCCAGTTGGCGGTCCAACCCCGGTTGGCGGGCCAACCCCGGTTGATGGACCAACCCCGGTTGATGGACCTACTCCCGTAAAATAAATGGTGGGCAAGAAAGTGTTAGACGTTATAGTGAATATGCAATTGAGCAGTTCGCCCAACACAGCCTGAAGCTGATCCTTCGACAGGCTCAGGACAGGCTCGGGAATTCCGCAGCATTTTCTAGTTTTATCTTGCCCAAGCGGAATCCTGCACCCGGGCTGAGTCCACACTCCGCCCCACCGCAGCTTATGCAAACCATTAGGTGGCTAATAAGAACACAAAAATCGACATCAGATTCACAGTATTTTGGAGTATAGCATGATACGAAGTGTAGAGAGTTACATCGACTACTTCAATGGCATCCGTCGTCGCACACTTACTTTTGCACATGCGATTCCTGCAGATCGAGTTAACTGGTCACCTCAAGGAAATGAGTTTACTTTTGGAGACATACTACGGCACTTAGCCGCCGTGGAGAAGATTACTATCTATGCGGTTGTGAATAAGAAGTGGAAAGCCTATCCGGGACATGCACAGGATTTGGCGCATGGGCTGCAGGATATCTTAGAGTATCTTGAAACGACTCATGTCGAAGCGACGAACATGTTGAAAACATTATCGGATACTGAACTACAGCAGCCTCGGACTGCTCTTGCGGGCCCACCGCTCAAAGCTTGGCGGTTGCTCATGTCAATAATCGAGCATGAAATACACCATCGTAGTCAATTGGCGAGTTACCTCACATTGCTAGAAGTAACTCCACCTCAGATTTTCGGCTTGGAAGTTGACGACGTAATTGCCATGAGTACAAAACTAGCAGATGACCATTCACTCGATTAATGCAGAAGCCACCCAACACAGGGGGAAGCTGATCCTTCGACAGGCTCAGGACAGGCTGAAAAGAGCTTGTTCTACTCCTGGGCGTTTATCCGTATAATGAATAAAGTCTACACCCGCCCACCTGCGGGTATCCCCTTCACCCTCCGGGTACAGGCGGGGACGATGTCCTTTACAGGACGATGTCCCTGACGGGATGATATCGCGAACGCAAACCGTTAGGCGCCTTCACTCAAAGCTGACCAATTAACACTTTGCTCTATCTTAAGATCTCTATGAAAAATATCCGGTAAGAGAGGAAAATCATGCAGCTACTCTCTATTCCTTGCATAGCCATGGCATCAATATGTTTCTACGTGGGCGCCTATTACCTGTATTTTTATTTCAAATTGCCGCAGATCAGAGAGCATCTTCCGTTTGCCCTCTTATGTTTAAGCGTCGGGTTTTATGATGTATTTTCTGTCGGTCTCTACAATTCGCTCTCGGTCACCGACGGTGTGTTCTGGCAAAAGCTTCAGCTCGATACTGTAGTTGCAATATCCACCTTCTTGATCTGGTTCGCCAGCGTTTTCACCCACCAAAAAGGCAATAAAATACTCCAATTCTCAATCGCCTGGTTCATAGTCATTTTCCTTGCCTCGTTGTTCGTCAGTCCGGAATTCTCTCTTTCTCCGGCCAATCCGGCTGTGAAGAATATCAATTTTCTTAATTTGCCGAGGATCACCTATTACGAGGGTGTGGTCGGGCCTGTTTACCAGGTCGAGTTGTTATCAGCTGTATTCGCATTCGGGTATCTCTTTTATCTTTTCATCCGTTATTACCAGAGAACCAAATATAGGACTCTGTTGCTTGTTCTCGCCTCCCTAATTACGTATTTCTTCGGCGTAGCGAGTGACTCCTTAGTTGCTATGCAGTTTTATTCCTTTTTCTATATTAGTGAGTATTCGTTTTTCATTATCGTTCTCGCCATGGCGTACACTCTGCTCGACA
>CAZIAN010000566.1:0-3289 GCA_964537355.1 uncultured Pirellulales bacterium
TTTTTGAGGGAGCTTAGAATGACTGGAAAAGTCAGAAGGAAGAAATCAGAAGCAGGAAGCTTTGTCTTTTGGCTTGATTTGGTTACAGCTTTTACCTTTGCCCTTCTTTTGTTATGCACAACGCTGCTTGTCGGTTGCAAAAGCCGGGAAGTGACTGGAACCGACAAAGTTCGAACTGTACCTGCAGAACAAAGGAAAGCTGATCTACTGAAGACACTCGACCGCAAATTTGAAAATCCACAAGCTCATTACGAATTGGGCCGGGTGTACCAATCCGAGAGGCAGTGGATAAAAGCAGAGTATCATTACAACGTAGCTTTGAGTTTTGATCCGGCTCACAGCGAAGCTCAGGCGGCGATGGTAAAGGTTTTTATCGAAAGCGGCGATACTGCCAAGTCTAAAACTTATGCCGATATCTATATGAGCAAGGCTGCCGTTTCAGCAAGCGCCTCGTTCCGGCTCGGATTAGCATTCCAGAAGCAGCTTCTTGATGAATATGCTTTCGATTGTTATATGCAGGCGCTTCACCTGGCGCCGAATTCAGCTAAAGTCCATAAGCAGCTCGGCTATTATTATCTCAGCAAGAACGATAAAGTCCGAGCGGAAGAATATTTGAAGCGAAGTTTTCAGCTTGACCCTGTACAGCCGGAGGTAGCCGGTGAATTAGGAAGACTCGGCGTGGAAGTAAGAATACCGCGCAAGGTCGAGAAAAGCCCGAAGAAGATCGACAAGATAGCTGAAGAGAAAGGTACATAAAGGGTCACGACACGCGCCGGACTGTAACGGTCTATCAGGACCCTCAGGGGCATCTATTGAGTGTCATTGTATATCTAACGGTTGTAGGACCGTAAGTTTGTTCTTTTTCATTGCCCCGTGGCGAACGGATGCGCTGCGGGGTTTTTTTCTGATTTTCAATTTGTTGTTTTCAATTGTCGAAAGTTGGTTTCCGTCATCCGGCTTTAAGGAGTGAATATTATGTTGGGACTGCACATTGCGGATATTTGTGTTTTGGGATTGTATTTGTTGGCTATGGCGGCGATTGGGGTCTGGACAGCAAGGAAGATAAAAAAAAGCTCTGATTTTTTTATGCCCCGCACCTTCGGCAAGGCAATGATGGTAATGTTTGGCTTCGGGGCGGGTACGCATTCGGACCAGGCGGTGGGTGTCGCGTCGAAGAGCTTTTCGAGCGGACTTTCCGGAATATGGTATCAATGGCTTTGGCTTCCGTGTACTCCGTTTTACTGGCTGATTGCGCCTGTTATGAGGCGGTTTCGTGCGATAACTACTGGTGATGTATTTGAAGCACGGTACAACCGTAGCGTTGCGATGCTGTATGCGGTTATCGGGATGCTGAACCTTTCGGTGAATATCGGTTTGATGCTGCGTGGTTCGAGCGAGGTTATATCAGCCAGTACGCAGGGGCTCTTACCGGCAAACCTGGCGATTTTGTTGATGACTGTGGTTTTTGTGGTATATGGCGTCGCTGGTGGTCTTGCGGCGGCGATCATCACAGATTTTATCCAGGGCATCCTGACTATAATCTTTTCGTTCCTTCTGTTGCCGCTGATCCTGAACGCGGTCGGGGGGATGGACGGGATTCGCGAAGCAATAGCCGATCCCCATCAGCTATCATTGGTTGCCCCCGCCGGGATAACTGCTTTCTACATCTCGGTTATTGCGTTCAACGGACTGGTGGGCATAGTGACGCAGCCACACACCATGAGCAACTGTGCTGCGGGCAAAACGGAGATGGAAGGAAGGTTCGGGTGGATGTTCGGAAACATGCTCAAACGTGTCTGCACGGTCCCGTGGTGCCTGACGGGTGTTGCTGCGATTGTGTATTTCGGCAGCAAAGGCATCGAGGTCGAGCCCGACAAGGTCTTCGGGGCGGTCGCGGGTGACTTTCTGCCGAAGATTCTGCCGGGCGTGCTTGGCATATTTCTTGCCGCACTATTGGCATCGGTCATGAGTTCATGTGACGCGTTTATGATAGCCTCCTCGGGATTGTTCACAGAAAACATTTACAGGCCTTTGGCGCCGGGCCGCCCCCAGGGACACTATGTCACGGTCGGGCGGATAGCTTCGGTAGTGGTGGTCTCCGGCGGCGTTGCCTTCGCTTACGGACTGCGCGGTGTGGTCGAAGGACTGGAGATATTCTGGAAGATATCGGCGATGATGGGAATTGCCTTTTGGCTTGGGCTGTTCTGGAGGCGAATGACTACCGCCGGCGCCTGGGCAACGACACTTATCGGCTTCGCCGTGATGTTGTTTACAAGTGAAATCGCGTTTGGCCAGCACGTCATCTGGGATTTTAACAAGTATTTTGCGGCGCATCTTCCGCAGTTCATGCTGTTCGATGGCAAACTTCACCTGCCGTGGCAGATGATTCTGTATCTGGGAGCAGGGCTGGTAAGCGGGATTGTGGTCAGCTTATTGACGCAGCCGGTGGCGAAAGAAAAACTCGACAGATTCTACGCGCTTATCCGGACACCTATTACCCCGGGTGAGCAGGTATCTGTCCCATGCACTTTACCTGAGGATGCTGTGGTACCTGAAAAGCGAAACATCTTTCCA
The DNA here is from genome assembly GCA_964537355.1 of uncultured Pirellulales bacterium. Lineage (GTDB taxonomy): Bacteria > Planctomycetota > Phycisphaerae > Sedimentisphaerales > Anaerobacaceae > NIOZ-UU13. Next base: position 2,575 of record CAZIAN010000566.1, read on the forward strand.
AATACGAATCTGGAAATAGCAATTCCTTCGCGTACATCAGTGATTGGTTTTTTAATCGGCTGGGCGTGCGTGGCAGCGATAGTCTGCTCGGTATATCTGATAGCAAAGGCTTAATCAAAACTCGATGTTCACAGGTAGAAGAAAACCCGGCCTCGAGAATTGACGTCTATGCCACAGCACACATGCTAAGGTATTCACAATGATTATAAGACAAGCAAATGAAGCTGATTTGGACGCTTTAGTAACTCTTCTTCACAACTCGTTTAGAGACGTAGCCGAAAGATTTGAACTTACTATCAAGAATTGTCCAAAGAATCCGGCATTTTGTACACAAGAACGGATTAAAAGCGATTTTGACAGAGGTCTGAGATATTATATTTTGGAAAAGGATGGTCAGCCTTGCGGATGTGTAGCGATTGAAAAAGCAGCTCCGGATGCGTGTTATCTGGAAAGGCTCGCAGTATTACCGCAGCATAGAAGAAAAGGCTATGGAAAGGCATTGGTAAATCAAATATTTGACCAGGCTGGAAAAAACGGCGCACAGAAAGTGGAGATAGGTATTATTTCAGAAGATATAAAGCTTAAGAATTGGTATAGTCAATTTGGCTTCGTCCAAAAAGCTACGAAGAAATTCGACCACCTGCCCTTTATTGTAGCTTTTATGTCTGCTGAAATTGACGACACAAATCAAATGGAGAAGTTATGTGTAAAGAAA
>CAZIAN010000567.1:0-3277 GCA_964537355.1 uncultured Pirellulales bacterium
ACTGGGAAAACAAAGCATGCCTAAAGGATAGAGCTTTACGTCTACTCGACCATAAAGTCACCTGGAAATTAGTGTTTTCCAGCTCTTGAAAGAAGTGACTTTCCGAGGAATTCTGGTATCTTGCAGCTCAAGAAAGTAGGGGCATTTTGGAGTGCTTGGTGCGCGGCCCAGTGCGCTCTGATTGGCTGGTGGGACTGGTCCGAGAGCTTCTGACATATTGTGCTCTTCGCAATTAATAGAGCTAATGATGAATGTGAGTTTCTGAGGCACGTCATGTTGAATCTGCCGGAATATTGTTGAAATTGAGATGGAATAATAGTATTATGAGACTTGAAGCTTACAGTAGTGTTTCGATGAAATCTAAACGGGAAGTCCCTGGTGATAGAATTATTCATAGTTTGCATTACATTAGCTCATCAAAATACAATTAACAAAGCAGTAGGAGGATTTGACAATGACAACGACCAGAAAACAATTTACAGCCTGCATAATTTTCATAATTACAGGCCTGTTATGCACATCCCACAGTTACGGCCAGGTTGATGCAGGATCCGTCGTGGCGTTCTGGCTTTTTGATGAAGCCTCAGGTAACGTTGCCATGGACAACTCCGGGAATGGTTACGATGCCGACCTTGTAGAAAATCCTGTATGGGTGGATGGAAAATTCGGCAACGCTATTGAGTTCCAGGGTGCAAATTATCTTGAAATTCGCGATTCGGCCCAAAACATGCCGTTCGGTGGAAGCGACCCCTTCACTATCACAGCATGGGTAAAGAATCAGGGCGGGGGCACTATCATAGGTAAGTTTAACGGTGGCATCATAGGCGCTTACATCCTGACAATCAGTGGAGGCGGCATAGTCTCATTTCATAGAGAAGTCGACCCCTGGTCATTTTCTGGCAGCATGGCACTGCCGGCCGATGACTTCGGGCACGTCGCGGTTACTTACGACGGTGCTGAAATGAAGATATATGTCAACGGGGAATTCGACTCCAGCCAGGAACGAGGTCCTCAAAATACTGACACCGTAACCCCGGTCCTCATCGGTGCCCGATTTACGAGTGACGCACCCAGCGAGTTCTTTACCGGCGTACTCGACGAAGTCGCCCTCTTCGATGTGGCCCTTACAGACGAGCAGATTAGATACGTCATGCTCGGCCTCTCTTTCCCAAAGGCCTCCAATCCCGATCCGGCCGATGGGGCCTTCATTGCCGATACGTGGGTGAGCCTGAGCTGGTCGCCGGGCGATTCCGCTGCCTCGCACGACGTATATCTGGGGGAAAACTTCGACGACGTGTTTGATGCCGCTCGTGACTCAGTGTTATACCAGGGCAATCAATCATCAACGTTTTTCACGGCCGGTTTCCCGGGATTTCCCTATCCGGATGGCCTTGTTCCGGGAACGACTTACTACTGGCGAATCGACGAGGTTAATGATGCCAATCCGAATAGCCCCTGGAAAGGCGATGTTTGGAGCTTTAAGATTCCCCCTAAGACTGCCTATACACCGGACCCGGCCGATGCTGCCGAGCAGGTGGCCCCGGAAATAACTCTGAGGTGGACGCCAGGCTTCGGTTCGAAACTGCACACTGTGTATTTTGGCGATAATTTTGACGAAGTGAGTAATGCTGCTGGCGGACTTCCTCAGGCAACTGCGGATTACGCTCCCGCCCCCCTTAAATTGGCCCAAACTTACTACTGGCGTGTAGATGAGTTTGATATCATCAACACCTACAAAGGTGACGTCTGGAGCTTTACTACCCAGGGTGCCGTCGCAAATCCTGAACCGGCCAATGGAGCTGTGGGCGTAACGCAAACACCGGTACTAACCTGGACACCGGGTTTAGGTGCTTCATATGAAGTCTATTTTGGCGCCGATGCAGCCTCTCTGGAATTAAAAGCCGGCGGCAATATTGGCTCCGAAAGCTTTGATCCCGGACAGCTTGAGTGGAATACTACTTATTACTGGCGTATTGACGAGGCCAATAGCACAAACGCAGACAGCCCGTGGACAGGCCCGCTCTGGAGCTTTGCCACAGCTAACTTCCTTATAATCGAAGATTTTGAATCTTACAACGACCTTGATGAAGGCGATCCCGACAGCAACAGGATATATCTGGCCTGGTTGGACGGATTCGACAACCCGGCTATAAACGGCTCGATTGTTGGATACGCTAATCCTCCTTTTGCCGAGCAGACTATCGTTCACAGCGGCTCACAGTCGATGCCTTTTGTCTTCGATAACGGTGTTGGCAAATCAGAAGCGACTTTAACGTTGACTTCCAATCGTGACTGGACAATTAACGGCCTCGACACGCTGACGATTTGGTTCCGAGGCGAACCGGCTAACGCCGCAGAGAATTTGTATGTTGCCCTTAACGGCAGCGCAGTTGTCAATCATGCCAATCCTGATGCGGCAACGAGAACTTCCTGGACCCGATGGGATATCGACCTCCAGGCTTTTGCTGACCAGGGTGTGAATCTTGCCAATGTAACTTCTATTACTCTTGGCCTTGGCAATAAGGCTAATCCTGTTGCAGGTGGTGCAGGCATGATGTATTTTGATGATATTCGTCTCTATGCACTGACACCGTAAACCATGACTTGACCATTAAATAACAATGTGCAGCAGATTTGTACATTAGGGGCTTATACTGATTGATTCGGTATAAGCCCCTTTTTAATATTCCTTCGTAATTCTACGGGTGTTAACCCGTAGATGGAAGTATCCGACGAAGTCGGACAGGCGTAGCCTGTATCGGAAAATGCTACGGGTGTAAACCCGTAGTTATTTACTTAAGACCGTTGGTATTACTTAACACTTTGCCTTTTGATGGATCCGACACTGCAGGTTTGATCGTGCACGCTCTAGCGCTTTTACTAATTCTCGTTATTGACCATTACAGGGTAAAGCCTTTCCATACCCCCTCAGATCTGGCGGATTAATACTAACGTATTTATTTTTGTATAAGGCTTGAAGCTCTTACTTCGTGATATTCTTATAGTTCTCCCATATTGGGTGGGGCTTAGTTATCTCCTTGTAAAGTTCTGGCCTTCTTTGCTGAAAGTTCCGGCTGTTTTTCCTGGCGATGCGAAGTTTTTTCAAATCAAATTCTGCGACAATATAATCCTCTCCTGTTTGCCGGCAGACCGCATCAATTTTATTTGGGTATTGTGCAAGCATTGTCCCCGATCCATAATCCTGATTTGTACATATCATTGAGACAAGGTTTTGTTCCATAAAGGTCCTGACATAATAATCCTGGATACTACCTCC
>CAZIAN010000568.1:0-3277 GCA_964537355.1 uncultured Pirellulales bacterium
CTCGTTCCGGCCGGCCGATATCGTATCACCGATTTTCTCTACATCCGCCATACTGGCACGTCTCTGCTCGGCGAAAGCCCTGTGAAATCCATTCTGTTCTTCCCCACGCCTCTGCACACGATCAAGCCTGACATGGGAGCCACTACTTCCGGCCAGCCCACGTCCAATTACTCGTGGTCTGGCGGATTCGTCTTCGTTACGGGCTCATCATCGCGGGATGTGTTGGCCGAAGTCACCTCCCAGGCCAGGCGAGGGCAGCGGTCGCTGTCCGTTTCAACGCCCGAGGCATTCACAGTTGGGCAAGACGTGCGATTGAGCTTGCGGGATACCGAGCGGCAGAGTCTGGCGAAGTATCTCTACGCCGACGATCCGGGTCCGATCACAAACCTCAAGTCGCGTGCCCAGGTATCGTTCCTGTGTCGTATCACGAAAATAGATATGCCAAGCAAGCACATAGAATTCGATCGCCCCCTGCGGTCGGACGTTCGACTGGAATGGAGGCCTCGTTTGTACGATGCATCCTGCAGCGTCGAGGACGTCGGTATCCAGAACCTCTGCTTCGAGTTCCCGGTCACACCGTATAAAGGGCACTTTACGGAACTCGGTTACAACGCCATTGCGATGCGCAGCGTTAGGAACTGCTGGGTCCGGAACATCAGGATTCACAACGCCGATAGCGGTATGTTTATCTCGGGCAACAACATTACCCTTCGCGAGATATCACTGACGTCCGAACGCCCCAGGGAACGGCAGCGCAAAGCGACGGGTCATCACGGCATCACAATCGGAGGCCAGGACAACCTGCTCGACAACTTTCAATTCGAAACTCGCTTCATGCACGATATTACCGTCACCAGCGGATCGGCGGGCAACGTCGCTGCTTCCGGCCGCGGTGTGGACATCTGCTTCGACCATCACTGCTATGCTCCTCACGCGAACCTTTTCACCGATATCGACCTCGGCGAAGGCTCACGCATGTTTCAATCAGGCGGTGGCGCAGCGCTCGGTCGCCACTCAGCCAGCTGGGAAACGTTCTGGTGCATTCGGGCACAACGCACCCAGAAATGGCCTGATGGATGGGGGCCGGATCTGATGAATTTCATTGCCGTTCAGCCCGGACAAGAGTCCGTCACCGATGCCGACGGACGATGGTTTGAGGCCATTGAACCGGCGCGTTTGCACCCGCGCAATCTCTATGAATCCCAGATTAGGCGCCGCCTCCAGAGCAGGGTTTCATCTCAGCGAGCCTCGGCTGAACCGCTGACATCCATCCGTATTGCGCCGAAGCCCGTTGACCACACTATGGAACGCCGTGTGCGGCGTCAGCCCACTGTGCCTCCTGCCTACAAAGAAATGCCATTCATTGAAACAGCAGCCGAACCCGAGTTGACATCCGCAGAGAAGCAGCGTGGATACTTGTTGTTCCATCGTCCTATCACCGAGCCGGTGCATCCGAATTCCAAGCCTCTTGACCATGAGCGTCTGGAGCAGCTCGTTGCTTTCGCCACACCCGGAGAATTCGAGCTGCTGACGTTCAGCATCTATCCTGTCAGAAAACTGCAGAACCTCAAGGTGCGTTGCTCGTCGTTGACATGTGACGCCGGTGAGATTCCTGCTGCCGAGATCACTGTTCGCTTGGGTACCTATTGGAATGTCGGATATCCGCGATATACCTCTCGATCTACATATCGGCGTACACCCGAACTCTTGGAGCGTCTCAGCGTTCACTCGTCTCCGCCGGGTGAGTGCCAGCGATATTGGATCCAGGTTCATGTACCCAGCAATGCGAAACCGGGTTTATATAAAGCAATCGTATCCGTATGGGACGATGGCTTCGAAAAGGCAATTCAGATCCCCGTTTTATTTCGAGTCCTGGCGTTCAAGCTCCATAAGGATCCCGCCAAGCACTACTCGGCCTATTACTATGTGCGGAACCGAACTCAGTACGCGGACAAACCCGAGTCGTTTGTTCGGAAAGCAGCCGCCAACGAATACCGGGCGATGGTCGCGTATGGTTTGGATATGATACCGACCCTGTATCTTGGCTGCGCTGACGGTCAGACGATCTATCTTCCTTACCCTGACGAACTCAACCAGATGCTAAAGGCAGGTCTGACCGGACCTATTCCTGTCACGGCCGGCAACGTCATCTCACGATTTTACCGCGACACGACTCCTGGCGGTGAGCGGGGCTCGCATTGGCACATCAGCAAGCTGCCGCCACCGGAGTTCTATGAGAGGATCACAGCAGCATTTAAGGCTTTCGAGATCGAACGCAAGGCGAAAGGATGGCCTGAATTCATTTGCTGTCCCATCGACGAGGTAGCCGCGGAGCGAAAGGAATTCGGAGCAAAGGTTTATGCGGCGGTGAAAGCGGCCGGTATTCGTACGTACGCGACGAAAGATCCCACGGCCGCCGATGCCGCCCCGTATCGGCCCTACATCGATATTTGGTGTTCACAGCCGTATTCGGTTTCCTATGAAAAGATTGTTGCTCAAGACCGATACGAGTACTGGTGCTACCCGAACCACAACGCCGGCGAGATCAAGGATCGCCGCGTGATGTGTAAAGGCGGAAGGATGACATACGGATTCGGCTTCTGGCGCAGCGGCTACACAACGCTGATTCCGTGGAACTGGAACTGGACGCCGGGCAAGGATCAGTTCGACTACCTACGCGGCTCGCATTCGGGGTGCGGCCAGAGGATCGACGAGGACGGTGAAGCGATCAAGACCGTCTACTGGGAGTGTTTTCGGGAAGGCAAAGACGATGCCCGATATATCTACACATTGCAGCAAGCCATTTTCCAACGTGAGGGCTCGCCGAAGGCGGAATGCCGCCGCGCCGTCGCCGTCGCAAGGAAACTCCTCCAGGACACATGGGATGCCATCAACGTCCAGGAGAAATATCTGGCCGATGGCATGTGGCCCTCTGAAGAATTCAACACCCGCCGCTGGCTGCTGGCCCAGGCAATCAGCGAACTGCTGCTGTATCCAGCGGTCAGGACGGGTGACGCGCCATCCGTTCTGGTGATAAACACCTCGCCGCGGCCAGCCAAGACAGAAACATCGATCATTGACAAAGCGCTGCAGGCCGGGAACATCCAGTCGATGGACCTGGGCGGGGACTTCGCCGCATGGTCAAACGGCACCAAAGAAGGTACGGCCAAAATCACTTCCGCGACCGGCCGCAAAGATATCAAGGAACTACATTGGCGGGTCCGCATCGACCACAAAATGGACGGTGGCGAAGGCGGTAAATACCCAGTCGGCTGGC
>CAZIAN010000569.1:0-3277 GCA_964537355.1 uncultured Pirellulales bacterium
GGCAAAAGAAGCCCTTGGCAGCCTAAAAATCTACCTACTATCATGACATGCACCCAGGAGTGAGCAGGCATTCATTAATATCCAAGAAAACGTGCTTTTATTAATCATGATTTTTGATATCAGTGGAGATAAAATGAAGTCATGAATTTATCAAAGAATTCTGAAGTTTTGCAACTCGTGGGAAGGATTGTGGGACGGTTCCAGAGATTTCAATAAACGAGAAAGGGGCAACGAGCCTGGCGAATAAGTCAATCTTTTCCGTACGACTTTGGTGCAGCAAAATGCGCTGGGGTAGATAATAAAACGTAATAAATAATAAAAAAAGTACAAAACCGTAATAAAATTGTAACATTCAGTTGGCATACTTTCTCCTTAAAGTAAAAGTCTTTTTATGGTAAAGTTTGGAGTTTTAACAATGTTGTTGAACGCGTTAAATAGGAAATCTTGTCTATGAATATTATAAATGGAACAGCAGCTTTAAGTATTAAGGAATATGTAATGAACTCACGAACAATTCTTACTCTATGTATTATCAAGATAACATATTTTACACTGACATGCTATGCAGCGGATCCGAATCCTGACATTGGTAAGTTCGAACCGGCAACTTGCCCTGTTGTTTTGCCAAAAGGCAGTGACCTGGGAAGTGGATTTGAATTTGGATATATCACAGTGCCCGAACAGCACGCAAAGCCGGAAGGCCCTGTAATTCAATTGGCAGTCGCACGTTTTAAGAGCATTAGTGATAATCCTTTACCGGACCCCCTTGTTCTGAATACCGGCGGCCCAGGAGATTCAAATATGGACCAGTTTATCCCAACAATGGCCGGCCCTTCGGGGCAAGTCTTTTTGGCACAGCGTGACGTTGTTATTATCGAATTACGCGGATTGCGTTATTCGAAGCCGGCCCTTATTTGCGATGAAGTATTTGAAGCTCAGCTCAGTATGATAGATAAGGATATCAGGGGGAAAGAAGCTAATCACATTCTGTTAACCGCCATTCGTGCTTCCTGCGATCGCTTTAAGAAAGAAGGTATCAATCTCTCAGCTTACAATAATGTGGAAACAGCAGCGGACATTGCCATGGTTATGACAACACTGGGTTATGACAAATTCAATATTTTTGGTTCCTCGGCCGGTACTATGGTGGCACAGCATGTTATGCGTGATTATCCACAAAGGGTGCGTTGTGTTGTACTCAACGCGGCGGTACCCTTAGGGCAACCCTTTTTTAGAAACATGATGTCAAATGCTTCAAAGTCCCTGAAGCGTATGTTCAAACTATGTGCAGCAGACGAGGCCTGTAACGCAGCTTATCCTGATATGGAGGAAAAATTCTTTGCATATCTCGAACAACTCAACAAAGAACCGGTCACAATTCCGGTTAAGCATCCGAATAGCGGAGAAGAGGTCAACTTTGTTCTCAATGGCGACCGTTTATCCAGCTGGATATTCATTTCCATGTATTTCAATACCCAGATACCCTATAGTTTGAGTAAATTTATGGCAGGAGATTATAGTGAGTTAGAGAATAGTGCTAATATCTTTTTTCCAATGCACAACTTCAGTTATGGTTTATCTTATACCATTTTCTCTTCTGAATCTCTGGATTTCACTGTAGAAGATATAGAGGTTCGCGGCCGTTACTCTACCTTTGCTGACGGCATGTCCATGTTTTTCAGCCCTTCACTTCTGGCAAAGGCCAATGAATTCCTGAAGGTGAAAAAAATCGACCGTTCGCTGCTGAAACCTTTGAAATCCGATATCCCGACACTCATCTTAAATGGTGAGATGGATCATGTTCTGCCGACAGCCTATATAAAAAACATGGCCTCCAACTTGAGCAATTGTTACATGTACCTGTTTCCCGGTATCGCACATTCCCCAATAGACGCAGGCTCCTGTGCCTTCAATATGACCATGGAATTTCTTGCCGACCCAAGCAAAGCACCGGACAGTAAGTGTATGGGGAGTTTCAAGCATGAGTTTCGAATCGAAAAGTAATCCTCAATCCTGGTTCGCAGTTTAAATAGCCTCAAACATGACATTGAATATGTTCACACAAATTCTGTTTTTTATGATTAAAATCACCACCTTAAACTTAATCCTATTTTTCTTTAAATTTCCTGAAAGTATTTTTGGCAAATATTTGAGATTTGGTGTTTCCATCAAATATGAAATTTGACATCTGTGGAGATAAAATAGAGTCACGCTGTCACCTGAAAATCTATGTGTTTTCCATTTCCTGAAATAAGAGCCTTTTCGAAGAATTCCGGAATTTTACAACTCAAGAAATGAGGCTGTTTTAGTAATGACTTGTCACTCTTCTACAGCTTCCATTTGCGGCGGCTTTACACGCCACTCTTTTGCCTTTACTTCTTGACGATCGCGGCAATCCAGCCGCCCTTGTACGGCGCAGAGAGCTTTACAATACGGCCGCCCTGGATGGTTTTATTCATCAGGCGATAGCCCCCAGCGGCCGACGTCCGCGTGGTTACGCCCATGGAAACACTAATCCATGTCACATCGAAGGAGCCCGTTGCGCCGGACAGATCAAGTCCGACGGACCCTCCATTTGTAAAATAGAGCGCGTAGCGTTCTCCGGGTTTCGCTGCCAAGTAGGCCTCGTTACTCTCGCGGTCAGAAAGCAGCCCCATCTGTGGCGTGATATCCCAGAACTTGATCTGGCCTTCCAGAATACGCGCTGCCTTGATGCTCCCTTTGGCGAAGTCGTTGAGCCCGTTGCCGGCATCCGGACGGTGGAACCTGGCGCTTGCCGAACCGCCGAGGATGTTTCGCCAGAATCGCTCAACACCATCCTCAGGCCCGCCCGTCCCAAAGCTATAGTAGCCGCTGCCATATATCTTGGTATGATTGCTGGGGCGCGGATGCGTATTTACCTGCCGCAAAAGCCACTGCAGTCTTTCCCAGTGCGTCTGGTCGTAGTTCCGGCTGTTTACTTGTGAGATGTCGGCAAACATGTAGTGCTCGGGGTCTTTGAAAATGAGCGAAGTATGCTTTGCTTTTTCGGCCATGTATGTATCGTCGAACATGTCGGTAGTGCAGACCTTCACGCCCTTTTCGGCGGCCCTGGCCTTGATGAACTGAATCCAGTACTGCCCCCATTGAGCCGGGGTGGACGTCTCATTGTCCATGCAGTAGAGGACATGTCCATAGTCCAGGCTGTAGGACAGCATCTTGGCGACGAATGCCTCCTGGTATCTCCGAATGCGATCGAGCTTCTTGCTATACCGTGGCATGCCTTCGATCGAGTGAA
>CAZIAN010000570.1:0-3274 GCA_964537355.1 uncultured Pirellulales bacterium
CGGTCCAGCTCGTTATCGTTGCTGCATCAGGATTATCATTATCGACTCTCGCGTTACCGTTAAGGGCAACATACAAAGTCTCAGCGGCATTGGCCGCTTCGCCTCTGAACCAAATCGCCAGTACTCCGACACCTTCCTCTGTCCAGTTTTTCTGATCGACCAATGTCAAAGTCGCCTCAGAAATCCCAACACCGTTATCGTAGAATAACGGCATTGCCTGCATACCGCTGTGAACGTTACCTTGCTCAGCAAATGGAGGGCTGGCATAACCAACAACAGAGCCATTTGTTGCCGGGTTGTCGAATCCGTCTAACCACGAGTAAAATATCCTCTTGCTACCCGGATCGTCAACATTAAGGTCATTGTAGCTCTCAAAGTCGTCCACAACAAGATAATCAGCTACCGAAAAGCTCCAGACAGAACCTGTGCTGACAGAACCGTCGTTATTGTTCTCATCGACTCTCCAATAGTATGGTCCGCCGCCCCATTCAGTACTGCCGGCAGGCAGGGTAAGGCTCGTACCGCCTTGTTTGCCCAGATATATACCGGTCGTGTCTGATGCATCGGCGTTACTCACGGCGTCTTTATCGGTTCCGAAGTAAACATCATGCTCGGCTGCCTCATCTCCGGCAGACCAGCTAATGGGTTTGGCTGCTTCTTTGACATCCACTGTTGATTTATTACCCGGATTCGGATTCCAGGCTAATAATGGATCGCCTCTCATAAGCTCCTGAACTTGATCTGCTGTCAGAGCCGAATCGTAGAACCGGACTTCGTCCACCATACCGATATAAAAGTCACTAGGTGCAGAATCCCATTCCTGTCCTATTGACCATCGTTCTTCTGAGGTTATATCGATGGAGGTTGTAACCGAGCCTACCTGAACGCCATCAGTATATATACTTATTTTTGACCCTTTCATAACAAGCGTTATCATATGCCACTGGTCGTCATTGATAGTGGGGGGGAAATCTGCCGCAGGACCATCATCCACCCACACATTCCCATTGTCTATACCAAACTGAAGAACGTGGCTGCTGCCAGTATTAGATGCAATCACATTGCCCTCTCCGGCCTGTGTGGTGCGTATCCATGCACTAAGCGTAATATCGTTGGTTGTTATGTCATCGACGATGCTGTCAATAACGACATAATCATCACCTGTAAGATCCAGAGCGCCGCCTAAGAATCCCTCAACTCGCACTGGGGTGCCGCCAAGCTCGCCATCATTACCGTAACCGGAAAAATCAAGGGCTATATCTCCACTGGCTTCGTCAAACTTCCAGTAGCCGATAAGGTTCGGATCGGTAATGGCTATAATCGGTAAGGTGCTGAAACTCCAGACATCACCTTTGTATGTATTGATTGCATCGAACTCATCTACCCGCCAGTAATATGTTTTGTCCATTTCGAGTGTGCCGGGAGTATAAGTTCCAGCTGCCTGTGGAAGTCCGCCGGCGGCGTTGTTCACATCGTCGAAATTATCACCAAAATAAACAGTATGTAATTTCGAACCGAAACCTGGCGTCCAGCTAAGCTCCACATCCGTATCAACATATTTACCACGGTTAGCAGGAATGGGAAGGTAAGCCTTTTTCGAGGGAACCGTAAAGCTCCAGACACTGCCTGCGATCTTGGTACCGTCGGCCTCAACCTCATCGACTCGCCAGTAATATGTCTCTCCGAGAACAAGGCCATCGGGATAAGGATATCCCGGAAAGCCGGCAATTGCCATCGCCGTGGCCTGATTGCCTTGGAATGCACTTTCTGCACCGGCCTCAACATCTGCTGAATTTTCGCTCAAATAAACATCATGTGAAACAGCGGATGTTCCGGGATCCCAGATAAGTGTAACCCAGGTATCTTCAAGCAGGGCACCATCAGCCGGATCCGGTTCTGTAGCGTATGAAACGGAAGTTTCGAAAATAAGCCGTGCATAACCGTTAGCCAAAGCACTTCGAATATCGGTGGATGGATTGGTTTCATCGTCCCTGATACATATAATCAAGGCATCGCCGTTGGTCCAGCCGTCCTGGTTAAGTATTTCGTTGATAACAGAAGCTATATTCGGAGTTCTGGATGCTTCTGTCGCCTGGCTGGCGGCCCAATCCGGAATATTAGACCACTTCACCTCTGCGGTTGTTTTGGGACCCCTATCATCGTAGAATTGTTCGCCATCGCCAAATTCAACTGGATTTAATTGCAGTAAACCATTAATAATAAGATTCACCGTATCACCGGAATATTTCTCGCTGTCAGCTGTGAACTGGATATAGGCATTCGAAATCTGTTCACCTTTTTCGAAGGGAATATCAAGGAATCGCAAACCTATTATTTGTTTATCTCCCGTCGCGCCATCACCTTCATAAGGCATCTCAAGGTCGCTGCTGCCCCTGTCGGCGCCGCCAACGCCGGCATCAATCTTGTGTTCGGTGTCGTTATTGCTTCCAACGATCGTGCGTTCTATCACGATTGAGCCCAATACCGCATTTGAACTGAGAAGACTAAATACCAATACAACTGAAACCAAAAAAAACAATTTCTTACACATCATACTACTCCTTCAAAGTTAATATGAATTTGTGCTTTGGTCACGTGCCAAAACACTTTTTGTTATCAAAAAAGAACTTAAATAAAACGCTCGATAATAATGTAGGCATACGCTAAATACATCTGCCCGGGATGATTTTTACGGCTTGTCACTACCTCCTTCCATCAAAAGTCTAATTATTAGATGCAATCAAATGCTAAATATTTTCAAGGTGAAACACACTAATCCAGACTTCAACTCTACACCTGATACATTACGGGCTTTGACCGGGCTATTCCACAAAAAAAGCACATTAGCACCTGAAAGACCAAAATCCATATGTTATCAAATCTGTTTATATCACATATAATCTTTCTTGATATTCAATATAACAAATTGCCTATCTTCTCGTCAATAATAAAATTGGCTTTATTCCTGTCTTTAAGAACTATTTTTGTCACCAAAACACATTTATTTGACATTTTTGTATCGAAGCAATCTTAAAATAACCAATAAACAATTAAAAAGGGGCCTATACCAAATTGGCAAGGCCCCGATTTAATACATATCTTCAATTTCATCCACACAATTTTAATTGCGGGTCAAGCCATACGGCTTATTAGTGCCGGATCTTATGGCAGAGGATATAGGCGAATATCGTCAAAGTACATCATACCGGAACCGCCTGTAACCGATCGCAGACCAAGAGTAATCGAAGTTACATTACCAAGATTCACGCCCTGG
>CAZIAN010000571.1:0-3274 GCA_964537355.1 uncultured Pirellulales bacterium
TTCTCGAAAACAGGTGGTTTGGGCAAGAATTTGAAGTTTAGCATATATCTCTGTTGCCACGTTTTTTTGAGGCATTCTGTTATACAATGCTTCCTATTACTTTATTCTTTGAATATAATTAGTAGTCATGTGATTTAGAAAACCTTAAATAAATCTAATAGAATGAAGGACGACATTATGAAAAAGCTCATTACCGTATCAATCGTATTAATAGCCACTCTATCATGCAAATCTCTGCCTCAACGTCAATCGGTAAATCTTTTCAAGGGCAGTGACTTAAGCGGATGGCACGTGGATGTTCCCAAGATGGACAATGACCCAAATGTGAAAAGCCCGTTCATTGTTCGTAACGGCTTGCTCGTCAGCTTAGGCAACCCAAATGGGCACCTCATTACTGACGCAGTCTATCAGGACTACCGACTCGAAGTTCAATACCGTTTTGCCGCAAAGCCCGGAAACTGCGGTGTTCTTGTTCACGCCTCAACACCGCGTGCTCTTTACGACATGTTCCCCAAGTCTATTGAAGTACAGATGTTCCACGAGAATGCGGGTGACTTTTGGTGTATTGTCGAAGATATCAGTGTACCCAATATGGAACAACGACGCGGGCCCAAAGAGGAGTGGGGTATAACAGAAGGCAAGAAACGTCGGATTCTCAATCTGACCGATGATTCCGAAAAACCAGCCGGCGAATGGAATACAATGGTTATCGAATGCTTTGGCAACTCCATTAAAGTTTGGGTAAACGGTGAGCTTGTAAATCACGGATTTGATTGCACTGCGAATAAAGGCCAGATCGCTCTACAGGCAGAAGGTTCTGAAGTTGAATTCAGAAAAATACTGTTGACTCCCATTACCAAATTAAGCGATGGCAATTGAAGGTTAAAAATAAATTCTAACCTCAGGTCGATTGTCAGGTGATCAATCAGATAATCCTGGAAGAAGGATGTAGTAATAAAGAAAATGAACGAACGTGAACGCTTCCTGCGATACATGCATTTCCAGCATGTTGACCGAATACCCCTGATGGAGATGGGCCTCTGGCCGGAAACCATTGAGCGTTGGCACCAGGAAGGACTTCCTAAGTGGGTCACATCCCTTCGGCATCTGGAGGATTACCTGCGGCTGGACCGCAGCTTCAATGTAAACTGGCTTGAAATCAACCACGAAATATATTCACCCTTCGAGGAGAAGATACTCGAAGAAACGGAGGAAGAGCAGGTCATATCCGATGCGAACGGAGTTATCTTCCGTCAGCGCAAGAGCCACAAGACCATTCCTAACTTTATTCGTTTTCCGATTGAGAATGAAGCAGACTATATGAATCTTTTGCCGCGTCTGGACGGAGCGGATCCGGGGCGATACTGTGAGGACTTTGACGAGGACCTGCGTTGGCGGCGAGAGCGGGGAGAGATAATTGGTGTAAATTTCAGAGGCTTCTTCGGTTTTCCAAGAAACTACATGGGATTGGAAAACTGGAGCATGGCATTCTACGATCAACCTCAATTGGTGAGACGGATTATCGCTGACAGGCTGCAATTCGGAAAAGACTTACTGAAACGTGTATTGTCGAGCGGCTGTCTGGATTTCGTTCAGATTTGGGAAGATATGGCCTATAAGACTGCGCCAATGATTTCACCTAAGCTTGTCCGTGATTACATGCTCCCGGCATACAAGGAGTTAGTAGCTTATTTACGAGCCGGCGGCGTCAAACTCATAATGGTAGATACTGATGGACGAGGGAACGATTTGCTCCCGATTTTTCTGGAAGCCGGCATAGATGGTATGCACCCTTGTGAGATAGCGGCCGGATGCGATCCGGTACTTCTCAGGCAAAAATATTCTAACTGTACATTGATAGGCGGATTGGACAAGCGCGCTATTGCCGGCGGACGCGAAGGAGTTGACTCTGAGTTAAGGCGTGTGCAGCCTGTGTTGGAACAAGGCGCGTATATCCCCATGCTGGACCATTATGTTCCCCCCGATGTTTCTTATCAGACATATCTATATTATGTGGAACGGCGGCGAGAACTGTTGAACCGTCAATAGGGACTCCGCTGAATGTAGTTGCATTTCAGAACTTATCTGGTATGTTAAATGTCAATGAAATTGAGTAACCAGATACATTGAGATAGAAAATATTAGGTGAAATATGCGTAACAGAATCATTTGTTTTACAGCTTTCTTGGCAGTTGTTGCCGGAAATGTGCAGGCCCAGCCGGTTGGCCTGGAATTTTATAATGATCTATCATTGCTGCCATACATCTATTCTAATGCCGAGTCGTATTACCTTTCCAGCTATGACCGGACAGGTGGGAATGACGATGGCTTTCGAGGAACTTACTCTCAGTTGTACATAGACGACAAAGGCGAGTACGTTATCTTTGAGGAAGATGGACCCGGGTGCATTTATAACTTTTGGTTTACCGGCAACGGACGTAATTTACACTGGGGAAAGATTAGGTTCTATTTTGACGGTGAAAAGACGCCACGTATCGAGTACGAGGCGAAAGAATTCTTTAGCGGTCTGCACAAGCCTTTTGTTTACCCACTGGTAACACATTCTTTCATATCCAGTGGAGGCTTTAGCTGCTCGACGCCGATACCTTTTGCCAAGCATCTTAAAGTCACGACCGAAAAAGCCGTCGGCTTCTACAATATCTATTATCAGCTTCACAAGAATATTTCACTCACATCCTGGACAAACCAAGTGGACTATTCGAAACTGATCAACCTTTTCGAAGCTTGCGGCAGCGATCCAAAGCCAATCACTGATGAATCCAAGGCAACTCGCAAAACGATCTCACTTGCTGCGGCGGCACGTGGAAAGTCACCAGAGGCTGAGCTTTTATCGTTAAATCATAGGGGGACTATCCAGCATATTAAAATCAATCCTCTCTTTGCCCCGGATGCTTACGCTCTGAACCATGTTTTCCTAAGAATTTTCTACGATAATAAGGTAGAGCCCAGCGTCGATGTGCCTATCGGCCCGTTTTTCGGTTCAGGTCTCGGCGAAGCAGAGGTCAGGGGTCTTTTTGTGGGTATGTCTAGTTCCGGGACTTATTACTGTTATTTTCCTATTCCGTTCAAGAATGCCATTCGTATAACTATTCAAAACAGGAGTTATGAATCCCCAGGAGAATTCTTTTGTGAGGTTGGCTACACAACTCGATTTCCAAAAGAGCAGAAAGGTACAACCATCGGATACTTCGGTGCCAAGTATAACAAAGCCTGGCCAATTGTAGAGCCAAAAGACTATGTCCTGTTTGACTAC
>CAZIAN010000572.1:0-3258 GCA_964537355.1 uncultured Pirellulales bacterium
AATGATACCAATTCAACTTAATAAGTGCGCTTTATATAATGACGATTTATCAAATAATGGCCAATTATCCCACCTTCATGGTCGGGACTCTTTTAGAGTAAGGCGCAATAATTAACTTGAATCCGTATGAGGTATGATTTCCAGTGTACTGCTTAATTTGTATAATTTGCCTGGCAGTTCAACAAAAGGTTTAGGTTGCCTTAGTCACTCGGTGTTGACTGCCTGATATACCGGAGTTTCACACAATCTATTTCCAACGTCCGGCCAGTGGAGTATTGAGTTTAGCTATTGATTGAAACCGTGCCATGTGAACGGCATCTCGACCTTTGATGGAAAGTAGCGGCATCAAGCCCTTATCAATCAGTATCTGCATAGCCCGCTCAGTCAGGATTGTCTCGGCACATGGAGTAACGTGCGTTTCGCCATTAGACTTGTAAACATGTATAGGCAGGCCCATAAGCTCCTGCTGAAGCACACCAGTAAGGGACCAGCCGGATGTGCCAAAGGCTTCAGCCAACAGGCAGGCGCAGACGATAGCGGGATTACCCCAGAGGTACTCTTCATGGTCGATACAATCTGAAAGCTCATCAAAATCGAACTCATCTATGGGTTCTGTATCCTTCCCATAAGGTAAGCGAAGCAATAAACGAGGAAGGACAAGACCGATAGAAGATGCCTCGGGCGATTTGCGAAGCTCCTGCCATCGTTGCTCGGCCACTGAGTCAGCTTGCCATTCCCAGTTATCCGGATCTGGGGTTAAAGCAATTGAATCACATCCTGCAAAATGCGAACCGGCAGAGGATAGGAATGGAGCCCTTGCTGCCTGAGCCAGTTGGGCAAGCCAACGGAGCAAATCCACATCCTCTTTGGTCTTATCGAACGTATAGCAGCCGACCAGGATAGCCCACGGTTCTGTACTCTGGGTACCAATACTCTGCTCGACGAGGAGCCGATATATACCGCTTGATGATATTTGATTTGCCGAAGACAAATCCGTCTCCAGCTCTGCCTTGCTTATATCCCCAACATAAAGTTTTAAGTTTTCATCCGTTTGAACTTGATTGACTAAGAAGTGGAGGTTGCGCCAGGCTGCTTCAAGCTCTTTGAAGTCTGGATTATGCAGCAGCGCACGCATTTGGCCGCTGATAGCCTGATCAATCTGAGCGACAAGCTCAGCCTGCTGCGGATGGGGTGCGGGAACAATATAGGGCTTGACAGCTTCATGGATGAGTTTATCCAGGTCCACAAATTGCCTGGCGGATCCTTTGGGCCTTTTCCCAAGCAGCCGTTCTATTGCATCAGAATCAGACTCTTTTAATTCCGTTGTATCGTTTTGGACTTCTGTTGTCTTGGAATTGTTAGTATCTGGCTCACCAGCAACCCAGCACCGTACTTGCGAAGCCGCCTCGGCAAAGGTGGTTGGATTTTGCAGACGCTTGCGTATGGCTTTAAGCTCTTGAAAAACATCCAGTCTTTCAAATATCCTGTCTGGGTGAAAGTCGTCCAGCTCATCAAACCGGATTGCGATACGAGATCCGTCTTCATTGCCTATAGGAACGTGAATTTCAGTACCAAATTTTGCTGGTAATTCCTCGATGTTGTCCACATCTACTGGAATTAACCGATGAGAAGCAAGTGAAAGGCTTACTTCACCAAGACCGCGATTGCCTCTGCCGCTGAAATCTGACAGTATGGCTATGCGAAAAGGTGTCTTGTCTTTGACTTTCGCAGGAGCAAAAGATGTTAATGTACTCAATTCTAAACCTATCTTTTCAGAAGAAAACTGCGTTGGCATGGCACACTATCTCCAAATAAGGACCTGACTCAACCAGGCTGTGGTCAGGAATTCTCTTTATAGTTGTTAATAAAAGTCGGTATCCAAAGTGATTATAACTTTCTGATAATAGTATCGAATCCAAACCGAAAATCCAAGGACTTTAACTTTAACTGGTTTCAAAACTGACAATGTTTTAAAGTTTCGCTATTAATCATTCTGTCTGTAAGCTGTTTGATAAATAAGGCAATCAGATGGACAATCACCCTCACTATGTTGCTGAAGCAGTGTTGCAATACCGCTTAGTCAACAAATATATATATGGTGTCATCGGATTTGATTTCCCTCAATGAAAGCTGACCGCAA
This sequence comes from uncultured Pirellulales bacterium, assembly GCA_964537355.1. GTDB lineage: Bacteria > Planctomycetota > Phycisphaerae > Sedimentisphaerales > Anaerobacaceae > NIOZ-UU13. Next base: position 2,141 of record CAZIAN010000572.1, read on the forward strand.
TACATTTTTCCCTTCCATTGCTGCGATAAAAAAGCGAGTTGATTTGGTGTCGATCGTGTGCTCTTCGATCTCGACCAAGCCGTCGCAAGTGAACGAATCACAGCTTTCGGAACGCATGTTCCACGGTAGGGCACACCCTAATTCGGTATGGTAAACACAAGAATCCTCATAGGTTTTCTTCGGTAAACAAGACACATATTCATCCAAAACCTGATGCGGTTGTTGCAATTCTGGATGTTGTTTCATGTAATATAGAAAAGTATCCACTTTTAGATAGGCATGATCTCCACCGTGAGTACAACAACTCCCCTTGCAAATAGCACAAGCATGGTTAAGTATGAAACGCAATTCCGTAACTTGCATCTGGGTATCACAATTTGCTTGCATTGTAGAATCATCTGCCAAGCGTGCGGACGGACACTGCTCTGCTGCAGCCTGATCAATCAACTGTTTGAGCCGATCGCAGAACGTACGTTGTCGCTTTTCAGACAGGTGTCTAATGTGTCGCATATTTATAGGAATGGCCACTGGTATGAAATCTTCTGGATTTTCGATCCTCGCTACCTCAGCTGCATAACTCCGGAGATCGCTCGCCTGCTGATTTAAATTTTCTCGTTTTAGTCTCAGGCTTTCCCGCGAGTCCCGAGATTGCTGACGAATACGATCAAAGTATTTCCATTTACATTTCCGATTACTACAATACATTTGTGTACGGAGAACATTTTCATCAATCGCTTCGTCACAAATCAAACACGATCGTTTTCGAAAGGACATGATTTTTATTGTACCATGTATATCGCTAAATATCAACAGAGAATAATTTCAAATTTAGGGATTTTTGGCACGACTATTATACCCATATTTTCAGAGGAGAGGAATCTAAAGCCGTTACAGAGTTGCCAGATTTATCGTTGCCGAGTAAAGAAGAGCAAAAAGCGATTACAACTGGAACTGATGATGTCTCCCTAAATGACTTGACATATACTGGCAGAATTGGCGTCCGGCAACGTATTTCGGCGAACTCTAATGAACAGACAAACCTTGATAACGATAGTAAAACCGCATTTTCGAACGCGCCCGGCAGGACTCGAACCTGCAACCTTCGGATTCGAAGTCCG
>CAZIAN010000573.1:0-3248 GCA_964537355.1 uncultured Pirellulales bacterium
CAAGCTGTCCGGGCTCAAAGCTCTCAGCGCCGAGGTTTCCGCTGTCTTTAAGCTCAAGAGAGGCTGCATCTGCGCCGAAATAGACCTGATGTGAATCGGCAAAAACTCCCGGCACCCAGGTAAGAGTTGGTGTCTGAACCACATCCACAGCACCATTAGCCGGGGCGGGGCCGCCCACAGCGCCCTCAGTAAGAAAGCTCCAGACTTCGCCTTTGAATGTGTCAACAGCATCGAACTCATCGACCCGCCAGTAGTAAGTCTTGGCCAATTCGAGCGGGCCGGGAGTATGTGTTGGGCTTCCCTGTGGGAGTCCTCCAGCGGCGTTGCTGACATCGTCAAAATTATCGCCGAAGTACACGGTGTGCAATTTAGAACCGAAACCTCCAGTCCAGCTAAGTTGTACATCCACAGCTACAGACTCAGCGCCATCAGCCGGGTCGGGAAAGTATGCTGTCTTGGGGGGAATACTGAAGCTCCAGATGTCGCCTTTCCACGGACTGTTCGGTTCGGTGTCATTGACCTCATCTATCCGCCAGTAATATATCGTGCCCGGAACAAGGCCATCCGGAAAAGCAAATCCTGGAAAGCCGACAACAATAAACGTCCCTGTCTGGTTGCCCTGGAAAGTACCTTCAGCACCGGCATTGACATCGTCAAAATTATCTCCCAGATACATATCGTGTGAGACTGCGAGTTCTCCCGGCACCCACGAAAGGTTCACCCATGTGTCCTCATGCAGAGTACCATCAGCCGGATCAGGACCAAAGGCGTAAGGCCAAGGCTTACCTTCCATAGCGGAGAGAATCTCAACTTCCGACAAAGCGTGGTCGTAAATACGTACATCGTCAATCAGGCCGTTGAAAGGAGTGGTACCTCTGGCACCAAGAGTTACAATAAAATCAGCAGCAACGCCGCTATACTGGTTAATATCAACTGTGTTTGTCTCATAGCCTTTACTCAGGTCACCGTCAATGTATACCTTCATGGTATCACTGGTGCCGTCCGTTTCAAAAGCGATCGTTACTGCCACATGATGCCACTGGCCATCATTCACAACAGCAGTGGAATTGAGAGATGTCAAAGCTCCAACGCTGTGAGCACGTATCATGATCACGCCTGAGGTTTCGATATTAATTGATCTATTACCCTGTACGTGTGCCGCCCCGGCAGGGCCCTGAGCCATGAGTGTGTTGATAACGCCACTGCTGGAAGTTTTAAACCATGCTGTCCAAGTTACCTCACCTTCTAAACCAGCAAAGCCATCAGCCGCACTGGTCCCAGGCATCTCGATCCAGTCATCTCCGTCTAATTCCATTGCTCCACCGATTTTTCCATCCACCCATTTGGGCTCGCCGAAGATTTCGCCGTCGTGACCGCCACCGGAACTGTCGGCGGCGCTACCATCGAGCCTCCAGTAGCCAACTAAGCCTGCCTCGGCATTACCAATCGCCCACATTACCAGAATAAGAGATATTAAACAAATCGACCGTCTAAACATGAGAGTCCTCCTTAAAATTAAAATGTATTGTTAACTGAAATGAAATAATTTGCGTTGTGAAGTGCAAAGTTCTAATCCATACTCTGCTCCCTACACAATTCATAACAACTCCTCCTCTTTTACAATTTGAAATAAATATATCTGCAGAAAAATGATATCAACAGATGCCCTCTCGTCTGAACACAAACTTCATTATCATTACCATACCAAATTATCTACTTTTCCGTCAAGGAAAAAGTAATAGATGTAGAGTGAGGAAGGCAATTATGTGTTTCAATTGTTTATATTATAGAGCCTACTGCCAGACATTAAATTAGACCATTAAGCAGGTCCAATTTTTTTATAAATGGCTTTATGAACCTATAGCTTGCAATATTATGACCAAGTTTGTTATAATTACTTTAGAAAGGCATACTGGCTAAATTGCTCATTTCTCTTTGAAAGATAAAGATAAAAGTCATGTGCAAAGGAAAAGGCTTTACATTAATAGAGCTTTTGGTAGTAATTGCCATCATCGCAGTCTTGATGGCTATCTTGATGCCCTCATTGCAGAAAGCCAGACATCAGGCCCGTCGAGCCGCTTGTGGAGCCCACCTGAAATCCTGCGGGTATGCAGGCGTCCTCTATTCTGATGATAATGACGGCCAGTTTCCTTATTGTCATATGGAAGTCTCGCCGGGCTCCGGCAGCTACGCCGTTTGGGTAAGCGGTCGTCAAGCCGATCCTGAAACCAAGGGCTATATGGCCCACGGTTTGTTTTTCTATCACCAACTTATAAAGGACCCAAAGCTTTTCTATTGTCCCGGCAATAACAATCCCACACTTCAATATGCCAAGCTTCCCCCAAATCCTTCCAATAGTGGTGGGGGGTGGCCAAGAGGCTCTATTCCTGAGGACTTAGGTCCTAATCAATCGTGGGTCCAGACTACTTATCACTACCGGTCCCTTTGGGATGAAAAGAAATGGCGGGCTGTGAATTCTTTCAAAGACAGCGGCAGTATGGCGTTCATGGCGGACATGTTTTCCGATCCGAGCCGTGGTGTTCAATACCATCATGAGAACGGGTATAATGTTGCCTATGTGGACGGACACAGCGAATTCATCAAGGACCTACAACATGAAATTCAAGAATTCGGAGGGGGGACAACATATCACGTGGACCACAGCCGTCAGGATTATGTCTGGAAGAAATTCTTCGATAAGGTCGTAAAGTATAAGCCACATCAAGAGTATTAATGACCCAATTTTAATGAGTCGGCGCCTACGACCGGCCTGAGATGGAACGACCGTTGTCGGCGAGCCACGAGTTATAAAACGCCAGAATTCTTCTATAAATTCGTGTCATCAAAATGTCTTCCATGATTACGTAGTGCAATAGTATTTTTTAACATTTTTGTTTCCGAAGGTCTTTAACGACGACCATATTGACCAAGGCGGGAGAGGGGTAACATATAATTAAAAAGGAGTCTTCTCTGAAAAGAAGAAGACTCCTTATTAGTCATTCCTGATATGGCGTCAACTTAAGTTACCCGCTCAACTGTCGCCGGCGGCTGCTCTCGGTTGCACGTTACTAGGCCACAGTTAGCAGAGAACTCTATGTTTCGCAATTTACTTAGACCTTCATCTCCAGCGGTCCCCAACCATTGCGGGGCTCGCGCCAAGCCATGTCGTTAATCTTCGGATCGCTGATGATCTTGCCAGCTTCGTTCAGCTCGAGTTTCTTTCCAGCACGGGCACAGAGGTTACCGAG
>CAZIAN010000574.1:0-3242 GCA_964537355.1 uncultured Pirellulales bacterium
ACCACGCTGACGCAGCTCTCAATGGCCTCAACCGAGAGTGATCTTGGTAATTTATGGTCTATTCCTTGTTCGAATGAGTTGAGATATAGTTTACCGGATAAATCCGCCTTCTTGACGATTCCAGGCGCTTCGATGGTTATTTTCACTGTGGAAGGTGGAGCATCAATTCCCAAAGCAAAATCAGTCAAGGTAGCATTTGTTATCAGCATCTGTGATACTGCTGGCTCCACCGCATGATCAGACCAACGAAGTTGGCCGTCATTTATACTAAATCGGGATACTTTCACACTTGATGCCGGCGGTGACTCTTTTTTCGGTTTCGATTCTTGTCTGGTAAGAAGGCTAATCCCAGCCAGGTTTAAAATGCCGATTTGTTCTCGATAAATAGTCAAGTACGGTTGATCGAGTTCAATTTTGTCGACAATAAGACTGCCATTTCGAGCCTGGAGTTTGTCAACTTCCAAACACTTGAGACCAGCTAACTGCAAGTCTCAAGAACTGGAGATAGACTCTCGTCCCGGAAGCTCACTTGGACAAGTTGAAGTCTGAGTGCATCCAGCTTGAATGGTGGCGTAAGGTCGATTTCACCTAATAGTATTAAGCACTTTGATAAGAGAGGACGCACTAATCCAACTGAGGTGCTAATAACAACGTTTTTTTCGGAACTTTTGATCAGGGCCCTCAGCCAGCCGGGAAAACTGGGGTCAATTTAACTCGCATCTGCAATCATCCTATCACCCTTGAGTTTTTTCTATCTCAACCTGACTTTTTTGCCGATATACCGAATGAGGTATGATAGGTTTCAGTGAGAAGTTCATCTGTATTTTAGAACGAAACCTTTCATATGTTGAACAATAAAAACTACTGTAATAATAGAGGTAGATAATAATGAAGGTTGCCATTCTTGCAGGCGGCGTTGGCACAAGGCTTGAAGAAGAGACCATTATCAGGCCGAAGCCGATGGTGGAAATAGGCGGAATGCCCATCCTTTGGCATATCATGAACCATTACTCACATTACCATTACCAGGAGTTCGTGATCGCCCTGGGATATAAGGGAGTGTACATCAAGAAGTATTTTACAGATTATTGCACTCTTTTTAGCAATCTGACAGTAAACATCCAGAACGGTGATGTGCACAAACACAGCAATGACTACCACCCCAGATGGACCGTTGACCTTATTGATACGGGCTTAGCAACAATGACCGGAGGCCGGATTAAGCGTTTGGCACCATACCTTGACAATCAAACATTCATGCTGACGTGGGGTGACGGTATTTCAAACGTGAATCTTGATGAGCTACTTAAGTTTCACAAATCGCACGGCAAGCTGGCAACACTAACGGCGGTTCGACCAACCGCCCGCTTCGGTCATCTCGATCTCGATGGAAGCAGAATTGTGGAATTTTCAGAGAAGCCGCAAACCAGTGAAGGCTGGATCAACGGTGCGTTCTTTGTCCTTGAGCCGGGCGTTTTCGATTATATTGAAGGCGATCAGACAGTATGGGAAAGAGAGCCGATGGAGCGTTTAGCTAAAGACGGGCAATTGATGGCTTATAAGCACACAGGTTTTTGGCAGTGTATGGATACACTTCGTGATAAAAGTCTGCTAAATGGGTTATGGGATTCGGGCAACGCCCCCTGGAAGATATAAGAGTAAAGCTGATATGCGGGTATTAGTTACGGGACATTTGGGCTATATCGGAACGGTCATGGTACCTGTTTTTATTTCCGAAGGCTATGATGTTGTTGGATTAGACAGCGACCTTTATCGTTCCTGCACATTCGGCGACGATCCGGTGGAAGTTCCGAATATCTGCAAGGACATACGAGATGTGGAGATTGACGACCTGAAGGGTTTCGATGCCGTATGCCATCTGGCAGGTCTGTCGAACGATCCTCTCGGTGATTTTAATCCGGAACTGACGTATGAGATTAATCACAGAGCTTCGGTGAGGCTTGCCGTATTAGCTAAGAAGGCCGGAGTCAGACGCTATGTGTTTTCCTCTTCCTGTAGTTGTTATGGAGCGGCGGGAGATGATATGCTCACAGAAGAGGCCCCATTCAATCCGGTTACGCCTTATGGCCGGTCAAAGGTGTGGACAGAGCGCGACGTATCAGCCCTGGCAGATGATGATTTTTCGCCTACATTCCTGCGCAATGCAACGGCTTATGGCGTGTCACCGCGTTTACGTTTTGATCTGGTGCTAAACAATCTCACAGCATGGGCTTTTACTACAGGAAAGATATTGATGAAAAGCGACGGCAGTCCATGGAGGCCTATTGTGCATATACAGGACATAGCTCGCGCATTCGCCGCTGTGCTCAATGCTCCGAAAGAGTGGATTCACAACGAGGCTTTTAATGTTGGTCGTACCCAGGAAAACCTACAAGTCAGGGATCTCGCCAGAATAGTTGGTGAAACAATACCCGGCTGTAAAGTTCAGTTTGCCGAGGGAGCTTCGCCGGACAAGCGGAACTACCGTGTTAATTGTGACAAGCTGCCTAAAGTTCTGCCGAGTTTTAACCCACAATGGGATGCTCGCCGCGGTGCTCAGGAGCTTTATGAAACATACAAGGAGAACAGTATAACATTAGAAGACTTCGAAGGGCCCAGATATAAGAGGATAGGCCATGTTCACAAACTTATCGAAGATGGTATTCTTGATGCAAACCTGCGGTTTCAGGGGCAGGATTCGTTCATAAACATAGAAAAATAGCGAAAAAAAAACTTTATGGTTTCTATTACTGACATTTTCGAGCAACGATGCCGGCAGGCACATTGTCGATCCTGTAAGCAAGCCGGTTTAATCGGTGTACTGGATCTTGGGATGATGCCCTTATCCGATGGCCTGCTTACCGAGGCACAACTTGCCGATTCCGAAGATAAGTTCCCGCTTGAACTGGTGTACTGCCCGCGATGTTCATTGGTCCAGATACTGGAGACGGTACCTCCGGAAAAACTTTTCTGCGAGGATTACCCTTACTACTCGTCATTTTCCGATACCCTTCTGGAACATTCACGCAAGAATGTTCTGTCTTTGATTAAAAAATGCAAACTGAACGCTGACAGTTTTATTGTTGAGCTGGCAAGTAATGACGGCTACTTACTCAAGAACTATCTCGAAAACGGCATACCATGTCTGGGCATCGATCCTGCCGAGGGACCGGCCAAGTCCGCCGAACAAGCCGGAGTACACACACTGTGTTCGTTTTTTACACCGGACCTTGCCCGGCAAT
>CAZIAN010000575.1:0-3238 GCA_964537355.1 uncultured Pirellulales bacterium
AAATAGCCTTGCTGGTAGAGCAGCCCCACGCCGACGACGGGCACACCCAGATCGCTTGCAGCTTTGAGCTGATCGCCGGCCACATTGCCCAGCCCGCCGGAATAGATGGGAAGCGCTTCGCTCAACATGAACTCCATACTGAAGTAAGCGACGGAGGTCAGCGGTGCCTGCGAATGATTTTGCTGAAACCACGCGGATGATTCTGCCGCGTGACGCCTGGCATGCACGAGGTTATCCACCTTCTTACGGAAGGATGGATCGTCTAACACGCGTTGGAGTTGGTCCCGCGAGATCGTCTGCAGAACAACCCAGGGATTCTGGGTAAGGTCCCAGAGGGCGGGATCCAACTGACGCCAAACTTCGTCGGCGTAGTGATTCCACGACCAGCGCATATCCAGGGCCAGCTCGGCCAGGGAATCGAATCCCTCGACATCCTTGGGCAAAAGGCTGTAGATCGGCTTGCTTACAGGGGTCTGTTTGCTCATGATCTCTCCTTCGTTAACGTTGGTTACTTTATCTTGAATCATTTCGTTCTTCATCCGGCCGAGATGGCGGCCCTTTCCGGGAAAAGCCGCCGCCCTGTCTGCCGACAACCGGCGGGGTCCGAACCTTTACCTTGTCCGACTGATTCTGTCCGGTTTTCCGAGGCGAAACTTTCGTCGGCCCTTGCTGCTCGGGCGAAGTCGCTGAACCCATACGGCTGCTGCCCGAACGCTCCGCAGGCGCTGATTCCTTGCTTTCCGATGGCATCATCTCCGGTCCCTTGCGCTTCAACGGTGGCGCCGTTTCCTTGGACTCGGTCGATGGAACGCCCTTCATCGCCGGCCGGCCGGAATTATGAACAGTGCCCTGTGATTCCCAATGTCTTCGCTCCCCGACAAACTTGCGGAAGTCATCGGTATGCCTCGATATCTGCTGTCGAGCTTCCGGTTTATTCTGCTCGAACTTGAACGTTGTCGTCTTTCCGGTGACAATCCTCGTCATCGGCTCGGCCACCTCGAAGTTCCTTCTCTGGGACTCCGGCATATTGCTCAGTCTGCGCTCCATCTCAAGATACGTCCTCGGCGGTCGAAGTGCCTTGTCGTCGCGGCGACGCGCATATTCCTGCCGCTCGTGTTCTGCCCATCGCGGTTCATCCTTTTGATGGCGCCAGCGATCATACACATAAATCGGGTCATACCACGTGTGTCGCTGTTCCCACTCGTACCACGGGAAAATGCCGATGCCGATATAGATGCTGTCGTAGTAATCGCCGAAGTAGTAGTGACTGTATTGCGGACGGGCGAATAGTCCAAACTCCAGGTTGCCGATATCGATTGCGATGCTAAGCGCGTAAGAATACCCAGGGCGCTGATAGATGTTCCTCGGAAAATACACCGGCGCAAACAGCACCCCGCGGCGATCCAGCGAGTAGTCCCAGAACCCGCTTACAAATACATAACCGCGCGGCGTCCAGACGTAATGCGACGGCACCCATACCCAGCCCGACTGTGCTACAATCCGGTAGCCGGGCCGCTGAATATATTGACCGTGATACCAGTACCAGCAGGGCGGCACCCACAGCCTGTCCGGTGATGGCGCCGGCACGGGAGGTTCAACGTCCGTCAGTGCAGGAGGTGCCGGCAGATACTCGATCTCTTTATTGTTAACAGGAGCCCAGAATCCCGCCACCCATTGCCAGCCCCCTGCCGTCTTCGACCAGTATCCCGGAAGCCAGTACATCCCCGGCGGCACTGCCCGCCAGCATCCGCTCACCCAGATATACCCGTTCCTGCCCGAATCCCATGCCCAGTAGCCCGGCACCCATGCAAACTGTTCGCCCGCGGGTCTCTCTGCCGGAGGAACTTCCACTATGTTAGCCGGAGGCTCTATTGGCGCTATTAAACCTGTCTGGTCCTCCAAATTTACCGGCTGGGCAAAGGCCTCATTCACCGGCCCCCGCGTCAGCACCTCCGGCTGCTCCTCTGCCGGTGTCGAAGGCGTTTGCCCTGTCGCCTCACCGTAGAGCACCCCTGTTGTCATAACCATTGCCATTACTATCATAGCGCCCTTCATATCGTTTCCCTTTCGTAAATGTCTCAATCCGATAAAATCCTTGTTGCGGGATACATATCCGGTCAATACATTATCTCGCAACAGATGCCTGTAATTATCCCCAGATCTTCCGGTCAAGCTTCCCGGCAACAAAATCAATCATCCGGCCTCTTCGGAGAGGCCGATAGGGCATCGATGACGATTATCTGCGCTTCCTCCAGGACGCGACGCAGATGATCAGCTCCTCGGAAGCTCTCGCCGTAGATCTTGTAGATGTCCTCTGTCCCTGAGGGGCGCGCCGCGAACCATCCGCTTTCCGCTATTACTTTCAACCCGCCTATGGGAGCGCCGTTGCCCGGCGCGTTGGTTAGAATGGTCTGGATTTTTTCGCCGGCCAGGTCGGTGATCCGGACCTGTTCCGGTGAGAGTCTTTCCAGCACCTCCTTTTGTTCCGGGGTTGCAGGCGCCTCAACACGGTCATATACAGGCTCACCGAATTCACGTGTGAGTTCGTGATAGATTTCGCCGGGATCCCGGTCCACTCGGGCCGTGATCTCCGCCGCGAGCAGAGCAGGGACGATCCCGTCTTTGTCCGTCGTCCAGACGCTGCCATCCCGACGGACGAAAGATGCCCCCGCACTCTCTTCCCCGCCGAAACCAAGCGAGCCGTCCAGCAAGCCATCCACGAACCACTTGAAGCCGACCGGCACCTCGTAGAGCTTCCGCCCCAGCTTCGCGGTGACGCGATCGATCATCTGGCTGCTCACCACCGTCTTGCCGACCGCCGTTCCCGTGCGCCACTTCGGCCGGTGTTGGAAGAGATAGAAGATGGCGACCGCAAGGTAGTGGTTGGGCGGCAGCAGTCCTGCGCTCCGGGTGACAATCCCGTGCCGGTCGTGGTCGGTATCGCAGGCGAAGGCGATCTCGAAGCGATCCTTCAGGCCGATTAACCTCTGCATCGCGTAAGGTGAGGAGGGGTCCATGCGGATCTGGCCGTCCCAATCCACCGTCATGAAACGGAAGGTCGGGTCGACGGCCTCGTTCACGACCGTAAGGTTCAACCCGTAGTGCTCGGCCATCGGCCCCCAGTAGTGGACCCCGGCACCGCCGAGCGGATCGACTCCCAGGCTGATCCTTGCGCCGCGAATGGCGTCCATGTCGATCATATTGCCGAGGTCGCTTACGTAGGCATTAAGGTAGTCGT
>CAZIAN010000576.1:0-3237 GCA_964537355.1 uncultured Pirellulales bacterium
AGCTGGCGTGGCCAGTACCATCGGAAGTATGATGCATGGTGTAAGCTGGCTGGCCGAAGAGCAAACCTCGGGCCGAACAGGATTGGGACAATCCTCACAAAATCTTGGATGAGATCATCTATCGTTGGTCGCCAAGAAGCATGAATGGTCAGGCACTGACCGAAGACGAGCTGCTTCCTTTATTTGAAGCGGCACACTGGGCGCCTTCCTCTTTTAACAATCAGCCCTGGCGTTTTTATTATGCACTGAGAGATACCAAACAATTTCATGTCCTGTTTGATCTCCTGGTGGAGAAAAACCAGCAGTGGTGTAAAAATACCGGTTGCCTAATGATCCTGGTGTCTAAAACTACATTTGACCATAGCGGGGCTCCGATGCGAACACACGCTTTTGATACGGGAGCTGCATGGTGTGCCTTTGCCGTGGAAGGGATCCGGCGCGGGCTTGTTGTGCACGGAATGGCCGGTTTTAATTACGATATGGCGGCTAAGGCTTTAAACCTTAGTGAGGAATATCACGTAAACTGTATGATCGCGGTCGGCAAACCTGCAATGGAGGTTGAAACCGAGACCATAACACAGCGAAAATCGATTGATGATATTGCAATCCCTTATAATAAAAGGAGCCAATTATGATAAAAATCATCCATTCAGATCAGCGTCATTTCAGCGATTTTGGTTGGCTCAAGACTTACTGGCTGTTTTCGTTTTCTTCCTATTATGACCCGGATAACATTCAATTCGGAGCGCTACGGGTATTTAACGATGACGTGGTTGAGCCGGGAATGGGCTTCCCCACTCATCCTCATGAGGAAATGGAAATTATTACCGTTGTTCTTGAAGGTGAAATGACCCATAAGGACAGCATGGGCAACAAGTCAGTAATCCAAGAGGGAGATGTCCAAAGGATGTCTGCCGGAACTGGTTTGACCCACTCGGAGTTCAATTTAGCGAACAAACCTGTCCATTTCTATCAAATATGGATATTTCCGGACGAGAAAGGCTTGTCCCCAAGTTATGAGCAGAAGCGATTTGAATCAGCTTCGTGGAAGAACATTCTATTACCTGTGGCTTCTGGTCAGGAAATCCCTAACACAGTTACTTTTCACACTAATGCTACAATCTACCTGGCTGACTTGGACACTGGTAAGAACATCATGTTTAAAGCTACCGAATCTCGTCGTATCTTTATTTACCTGACGAATGGAGAGCTGACTGTAAACGGTCAGCTCCTCAGGGAGAAGGAGCAGGCTCGCATGGATTTAGAAGATAACATCCATATCGAAGCTCTTAAGCCTGCCTCCCTGATTCTAATCGATGTGCCTTCCTGCAAAGGCTGGGGATATAGTACCGATACATTAAAGGGAAAACGTACTTGAGTAAGAGTATAATAGATACGAGGAAGCTGTGTTCGATTCATCATTTGATTGCTTACCGTTTAGACACGGGTACATCGTTAATCTGCAAAAAATAAAAATACCTTACTCGACCGGAATAAGGACTTCGTTACGTCTTAAAAAGGAAAGCTGGAAAGGAGGATCATAACGTGCAAAAATAGCTTCACCGGTAATTTTTAAATTCTTATTTCTAATGATCTCTTCTAAGCGTTGTTTGTTTGTCTCGTATCTTTTTTTACTCCACGTTCCTGAGTATCTCAGAACTGCTAATGTACAGGATGGCACTCCCCTTAGAACAACATTTGTATCCAGAGGTTCAGGCAGGCTCTCTATGGTATATTTTGACGGCATGACAAAACTGACTATAAATCTCCCCTTCGACTGATATTGATTTACAGGGGCTGTCATGGAAATTTTTTCAGAACGAGTCTTCTGATTCACCGGTGCTGTCATTGAAATTGACTCCTTCTTACGGTTGTTACCTGAAATATAGTCGAACAGTCTCCTGAAAGCAATATTTCCCGCATCATCAAAGTCAGCATCGACTACTGTCTCAGCTACTATTTGGGGCGAATACCGCCTGATTTCGAATTTACCTTCTTTTTCTATAACTTTATATTTGGCCTTTTCTATACCCACAGTTACACATGAACTTAAACATATTGGTGATAAAAAGATTAGGAAACACAGTATCGTTTTTCTTTTACTCATAATAATGTATTTTTCGGCTAAATTCTCTCTGTAAACAAAGCTCTATAAATACCTTTGGTATCCAACAGTGCTTCTTAACAACCGAAAGGAAACATGTTGTTTCGTGAAACATTTTGTTAAAGAACCTCGGTGGCATTCGGAACCGTCTCTAACGGTTTTACCTTGTAAGAGGCCTGAACAATCTTCCCCTGACCATCAATGACAAAGGAGGATCGTATTATCCCTTCGTAGGTTTTGCCATACATGGACTTCTCACCCCAGGCCCCGTAAGCCTTGGCCACTTTGTTGTCGATATCCGATAATAACAAAAAACCAAGGTCGTATTTATCATCGAACTTCTTTTGTTTGCTTGGCGCATCAGGACTGATACCTATCGCAGAAGCACCAAGTTTTTTTAGTTCCTTGAAGGCGTCTCTGATGCTGCAGGCCTGTTTCGTACAGCCGGGAGTATCAGCCTTCGGGTAGAAATACAACAATAGTTTCTTACCCTTGAAATCAGATAGTGAAACCGTTTTTCCATCTTGGCTCGACAATGAAAAGGCCGGAGCATTATCTCCCACACTTAACTTGGCCATTATGCTTCCTTTCGCTTAAGAATTATCACCCAATAAATACCAGCACCTTACAAAGGTAACAAACAGAATATAAAACTTTTCCAAAAAATTTAGGTTTGTTTGAAATCCTGGATGCCGATCTTAACACCCATTTTACGTGTGTTCTGCGTTCGAAGCAAGCTTATTGATCATCTTGGCAAATATAAGTCGGTGGATAGGATGCAGCAGATACCAATAGACGGTACCGAGCAAACCCCTTGGTGCAAAGAACACGGTCTGCACAATGCTTATGAGATTGCCTTCGACCGGTTCGGCCTCAAATTGCAGCCAACCGTCCCCCGGCAACTTCATTTCTGCTTTTAGTCTGATCATTCTCTTCGGCTCGATCTTGACAACTCGGAAGAAATCAACCGTATCTCCCAACTCAATATTGCCCGTCTCAAGCCGACCCTTTCGCATCCCAACGCCCCCAATAATTCTGTCTATCGCAGCACGCAGACGCCACGCTAAGTTGCATGGCCAGCCATTTGGTCCTCCGAGTTCTGTAAAGGCCTTGTAAGCCGCTTCGACATTAGA
>CAZIAN010000577.1:0-3232 GCA_964537355.1 uncultured Pirellulales bacterium
ACAGGCGGATAGGCAATTTGACTTACATTAAATACAGACTCTACCCTGATTTACACAAATATCCTTGTTGTTACAATTAGATAAGCTAAGCCAAGGTATATATGGCAAAATAAAACCGTTAGAAACGGCATTGCATATTAAGAATTTATTTTGGAGATACGAAACATGTTAGCTGCAATAGAATGGGACAATCTTATTGTTGAGCCGGTCCGCGAGATGTTGGCCAGAATAATGGCATATCTTCCTGTACTTCTGGGCGCACTATTAATCCTGATGACCGGCTGTGCGACGGCGCCCCGTTCGGTGCAAGGCAAGGCTGACATTGAGCAGGAGGCCGCAGTGGCTTTGGCCAAGGCGCAAAAGAATGCCCCATCCCTGGTCAACATATTCGACACAGCCGCAGGCTATGCTGTTTTCCCTTCGGTCGGTAAGGGCGCCGTGGGTATCGGCGGAGCGTACGGCAAGGGCGTGCTCTATGAGCATGGCAACGCCGTGGGCTATTGCGATCTGACCCAAGGGTCGATCGGTTTCCAGCTCGGCGGGCAGTCCTATACCGAGATCATCTGCTTTGAAAACTGGCAAAACGTTGAGAACTTCAAGCAGGGCAACTTCCGCTTCGACGCCCAAGCCACAGCCGTGGCGATCAAATCGGGCGCCGGCGCTAATGCCAATTTCACAAACGGTATGGCGGTTTTCACCATGGACGAGGCGGGCCTGATGTTCGAGGCTTCTGTAGGCGGACAAAAGTTCAGTTACCAGGCCAAGTTACCAATCGGTAAAACTCGTATAATAAAATCGCTGCGGCAGGATGTCGCAATGGCAATCGAGACTGAATCAACTTTGGTTGAACAGTGGAAAGATGCGGAACTTGAATATCTTGTTATAGCAATAAATAAATCCGGCGAAGGTCAGCCGAGCAATACGGTGATAGTAGTTTTGTAAAAAAGTAAAATATGAAAGGAATAACGATGGCAAAGAACGAAAAAACCTCAAAACGAATAGGCAAAATCGCTTCCCAACAACTGCGAAGCAAAAGTACCTCAAAAAAGGCCAAGAGTACCGCCGCCTCTGCATTAGCCCAACTGCCAGACAGAAAGAAAAGCAAGAAATAAGCTTTCCATCATGATATTGTCGGCTTACATCAAGGCTTTGTAAGGTTACATTAAGGCATAGAAAATGATTGTGTGGGTTTGGCCCGTCAGGCGGCTTGGCCGTGTACAGTGAACACTAAACCCAAAAATAGAAAGGTAAGATTATTATGCTTTACACTATCGCTGTTGTTTTGCTCGTATTGTGGCTCTTGGGGTTGGTCAGTTCCTACACCATGGGCGGTTTCATTCACGTGCTTCTGGTGTTTGCCATTGTCATAGTGCTGGTAAACGTCATTCAGGGACGACGATCGGTGTAAGAAGCCGTTAGTCTGTCGTATTGAGGCAAGGAAACTGGAGGTTCCATGAGACCCAAAACCATCATTGCTGGCATACTGATCGTTCTCGGCATCGTCGTGCTCGCTTACTCGGGCATCACTTACCAGACCAGAGGAAAGCCTGTAGATATCGGCCCGCTGCACGTAGAGACCACGGATAGTCACTTTATTCCCCCGGTCGTCGGAGCGGTCGCGCTGGTCGGCGGCATCATGTTGCTTGTCCTGGGCACCAGGAAAGCATAATGAGAGAGGCCATAAAGGAGACAAGCCATGAGTTGGCATTAAGTCAAAGGACCGTGGAAACGATTCAGAGGCAACTCCCCTCGGCGAGTACAAGATCCTGTTGAAGGTGAAAGAGACTCCGGACAGGGGGGAGCCGGCGAAAAAGGGATTCGAAATCGCCGTCGCCAGATAACGGCGCCGCCACGCGATGGGCGGCGGTTTGTGAGCAATATAATCTGTATGACAAGGAAAATGAAATGAAAACTGCAATTACAATGGTGCTAATGTTAGCGCTGGCGGCTATGTACGGCTGTCAATCAAGCAGCAGCCCACGAGGCGGCGGCATGACCAAAGGCCTTGGATTTAAGATTGCTGTCCCAACCTTTACCGCGGAGATCAAACAGGGTGAAGTCCAAAGCTTTACCGTCTCGTTGGAGAGGGGCGATTATTTTAAGCAGGACGTGAAGCTGCAAATCCAAGCGCCCGAGGGCGTCAGCGTCGAACCGACCAGCGTTCTGATTAAATCGAGCGACAAGCCGGAGGTGCAGATCCGAATTACGGTGCCAATGGATGCGTCAATCGGTGAGTATATCGTCTATGTTAAGGGTGAGCCGGAAACCGGGGAGCCTACCTCGACAGTATTCACCGTGAAGGTTGCCCCTCCGTAGGTACCGGGTCGTGTGTCCCATGGCCCGTGGCACTTGCCGTTGGAAGAGGCGTTAAATCCGACGAGGCCTGTTTGAGTACGAATAAGAAGATAAATTTTATTATGAGGAGATTAACTATGAAAACTAAATTATTGACTCTCGTAGCATTCGCCATGCTTCTGTATGGCGCATCGACAGGATTGGCAGGCTTATCGCCACTTGGTTCGGCGCAGAACTACGCAGTCCTGGGTGGCTCGACGCTTACCTATACCGGCCCAAGCGCCATCTACGGAGATGTGGGTCTCTATCCGGGTACTTCAATCACTGGCCTGGGAGGCATCACCGTCACAGGAACGATACACATAGCTGATGCGGTTGCGCAGCAGGCTCAGATTGACGCCCTCACTGCGTACACTACTCTTGCAGGTCAGTCGGCCACCAGCGACAAGACTGGTCAGGATCTGGGGGGACTCACACTCTCACCGGGCGTCTATCATTTTGATACGTCGGCTCAGTTGACAGGAGCACTCACTCTTGACTTCTCAAGCAACCCCAATGGGGACTTCGTTTTCCAGATAGGGAGCACGCTCACGACCGCAAGCGGTTCTTCTGTTAACGTCATCAATGGAAGTCCACTTAGCGGCGTGTATTGGCAGGTCGGCAGTTCTGCGACTCTCGGTACCAGCACGACGTTCGCAGGAAATATTCTCGCGGACCAGAGCATCACCCTGACTACCGGGGCAGACATTCTGTGCGGTAGAGCCATCGCGCTAAATGCTTCAGTGACGTTGGATACCAATAGAATCTCCAACAATAACTCCGCCGAAGACTGGGGCAGCGGCCGCTCCGACTTCGGCAGCTACGGCTTTAGCGGTGTCGAAGGCGGTGTCGAAGGCGGTGTCGACACCACAGTCGTCCCGGTCCCAGGAGCATTTCT
>CAZIAN010000578.1:0-3231 GCA_964537355.1 uncultured Pirellulales bacterium
CGAGAAGGATCCGGGCTTTATTATAATGTTCTTTAGCAAGATTGTCTTTCTTCCAATATTTGTAGATATGTGCTTTTAGCAGATCATTGGGATAAAAGCTAGGCCAGTTAATTACAGCTTCTGAAGAGAGCCTGTCCAATGCCGCCTGGTAGTTCCCCTCATAGACGTCAATTTCAACCTGAGTATTCATAATTTCAGAATCCTTTACAACATTTGGATATTGTGAAAATTCCTTCAGGACTGCCCTGGCCTTTATAGTATCCCCCTGGCGTAAATATAACCTCATTTTGCCGTTATAGTTCCTCGCACTGTCCGGAGCCAGTGAGATGGCTTGATCATAGAAGGATTCTGCTTTATTATATCTGTTCAACAGTTCATAGATCAGCGCGATGTGAAATGGGTAAGGGTAGTGTCTTGGGCCAAACTCATAAGCTCTCTTAAGGTACTCCAATGCCTGTTCGAAATTGCCCTGCCGTTTATAAACAAAACCTGTCCAGGACAAGGCTTCGTCGTCATAAGGCCGGCTCTTTAAAACAATAGCAAGCTCTTTAAGCGCGCGTTCGTAATCCCGCTGGCCCTGGTAGTAATAACGCCCCCAGGCCAGATGTACTTCTGGAAGGTCGGGATCAAGCCTTTCTGCGGCTTGGACATGTTCCTTTGCCTCTTCAATGTCCTCTGCTCTTCCGCTATGAATCCAATACAGTGAGGTATAAGCACATGAAAGCTGGGTGTAGGCTAACGTGAACTACGGATCAAGCCTGACTGCGTCTTTCCACATTCCGATAGCTATCCTGAGATTAATTTCGGTAGAATCACGGTTCAAATACTCATTACCCCGCAAGTAGTAGTTCCACGCTTCCATGTTTTTAGTAGGTATGGATTCCAGTGCTACTTTTTCTTCTTCGAGTAGTGTAATGTCCAATGCCTGCGCCACTTGCTTAGATACCTCAGATTGCAAGTTAAAAATATTGCTCATGTTGCTATTGTACACATCAGCCCAGATATGCATATCATTAGAAGCTTTGATGAGTTGTGGTCTTATTCTAATCGAGCTGTTTGGATCTGATGTTGCTTCCCGCTGAATCGTACCTTCAAGAATATAATCAACGCCCAACTCTTCCGCTATCTGCTGGGTATTTTTTTCGCTTTTCTTATACTGCATCGCGCTCTGGCGTGAAATGATTCCCAAGCCATGAATACCGGCTAAACGAGCAGTGATTTCATCGGTAATACCATCGGAAAAATACTCATCCTCGGTAGGCCCAAGATTCTCAAAGGGAAGGACAACCAGCCGTATCTGTTTTGCTGGAGATTGAATTTCTTTTAGTGGAATTAACTTCAAGGCAATTCCGAATAAAATAATACTAATAGCCACTGAACCAACTATCATCGCTTTCCTTCGTAACTTTGAAGTCGGTGCAATCAAAGGTTTGCTTAGAGTTTCCCTGATTTCTATAGCAGCGTCTGCAATATCTCCAAGCCGTCGATCAGGATCCTTTTCTAAACAGCGTTGCAGTAGTGAACATATATTTTCGGATATTTCCTTGGGCAGAGCTTCCCAATCGGGCTGGCGTTCTATTATTCTTGCCAGAGTGTCTGTAGCAGTCTCGCCCTCAAATGGCAGAAGTCCGATTAGTAATTGGTACATAATGCAGCCAAATGACCAAATATCCGTGCGGTAATCAGTGTCTTTGCCGCGAGCCTGTTCGGGAGACATATAAGCAGGTGTTCCTATTATACGCCCGGGCTCAGTGGCGGTGACATCACTTTTTTTACCTTCACTGACGGTGGGCTTGGCCAGGCCGAAGTCCAACACCTTGATCCTGCCTTCAGGTGTAATTTTGATATTGGCCGGCTTAAGGTCCCGATGGATGATGCCTTTTTTGTGAGCCGCTTAGACGGCCTCGGCGATTTGCCGGCTGATTGAAAGTGCTTCTTCTAATTTGAGCGGCTCGCGAGCTATGCGTTCAGCGAGTGTTTCGCCGGGGACATATTCGAGCACCAAATATTCGGCATTCTCCTCCTCCTGCTCGATGATATCGTGTATTACTGCAATATTAGGGTGATTCAATGAGGCCAATATTTCGGCCTCGCGTCTGAAACGCGTCCGCGAATTTAAGTCACCTGCCAGTTTAGCAGGGATACTCTTAATGGCAACGGAGCGTTTGAGCTTGGTGTCACGAGCCAGATAAACTACCCCCATACCCCCGCAGCCGATTATCTCATCTATTTCAAAGCTGCCGACTTTCTGGCCAACAAGGTTCTGATCTTGTTATCCGGTGGAATGCAACAGGCACGGGATTCACACCCAGTGAGAAAGTGAAACTCGAGTATTCCTCTAATAGTGGCCGCGATTGGCAACCGATCCCTGGCGCAGAAGCTTTACCATACAATGGACGCGTTTTCACCTGGAACAATTGTCCGCTCCCAGTGGGATTTGACTATCGCCTACGAGTATTTTCGTTAGATGACTCAAGCGTAAATGATGTAATTAGCAAGAATTTTACGATAGGTGATCTTGGCCTTTTGAGGATTCAGTCCAGTCCCATGGGCCTTTTGATTGATATATCCGGTGAAGCGACAGACCAGAGTAGTATCTTCACTAATTTTGACATAAGAATTCTAAAGGGTACAATTATCAGTTTGTCGACACAGGCCAAGATAGAAGGTGTAACCGAATTGGAATTTGTAAACTGGAACGATCCTGATGGAACCATACTGACAGACACTCCAGAGTATTCATTCACCTTCTCGCACGATACAACAATTACTGCAGAGTATTCACCTCCAGTCAAATTTGCCAATTACTATATAAATGATGATATACCTGAGAACGGGATGGCTGCCGGAGACGATAAGAATAACGGTCTCAGCCCACAACTACCAATGCGACACATCCAAGCCCTACTTGATAAATATCCAGAACTTGGCTGGGGCCATATTATTAACGTATCGCAGGGAACTTACTATGAAAACATAACTCTTGATGAGAGTCACACGGGATTGAAGCTAAGCGGAGCAGGGCAAGATACCTGCGTAATTGACGGTAATTTCAAGGGATCATGCATACGGTTTCAAGACGTCGATTCCGGAGCCATCCGTGGTTTCACAATAAGGAATGGTATGACAGATACCGGAGGCGGGATTATATGTATAAACTCATTCCTAAAGGTCAGAGATTGCATATTCATCAATAATAGTGTTTCGGGCAAAGGGGGTGGTATCTGTTGT
>CAZIAN010000579.1:0-3225 GCA_964537355.1 uncultured Pirellulales bacterium
CATAGATGCCGGTCCGGTTTTATTGAGCGATGCTTTGAGCCGTTGTGCGGCCGAACCGGTATTTATCGACATACCCGTCGATAATGCCGAGGCGGTGGAAATCGCAGAGTCGGGCGGATTAAGAATTCAACGATATTTTATGAGAATGTATCGCGGCGAGCGGATTAAGGACAATATCAAGGCGATATGGAGCAGTTCAGGCCCTGAGAAAGGATAAACCAATAGGGCTTTGAGGTTTTGTACTCAAACAGTCACTGGAGTTTGCTCTATAGGTAGCGTGATATTACTGAATGAAGATAATAGACTATGCTGGCTACCGTGGCGCCAATAGAGATAAGCATTGCGACATTCCAAATGAGCGCTTTTATACCTGTTGGTTTGTCTTTGCCGAGATACCTTTTACTGTTGTTGAGGATGAAGAAGGCTATGAAGGCGATTGGCAGCATCAGGCCGCAAATCGCTGAGGCAGGCATGGCTATCCAGGGCCCTATATATCCCCAGAGTATGACGCCGACTACTCCGGGTGCAGGAATCAGGCAGGCCAGCCGGTAACGCCATCCGCCCGGTTCGACGCCGAATACCTCACAAGCGGCGAAGCCGCAGATGAGCATGTGCATAGTAATCGAACTCAAAGCCATGCCCAGTATTCCAAGGCCAAAAACGATCCTTGAAAAGAACATGTTCAATCCTGCAGATTCAAGCATGGCCGCGACCGTGATTGGTGAGAGTTTTGTGGAGCCCGAAGCAAATTGCTCAGGGTCATAAATCGTACATCCGGTCGCGATGATCATTAATGACGTTGCGATACAAAACGGCAGCAGCATACCGGTTATCAAGTCAAATCTTGATAAACCTCTGTGTTCGGCGCCCCATCCTCTTGCAAGAAGGGTATAAGGAAAGAGAAATGTGGCGTTTATCCCAGTAGCAGCACTAAAGGCCGCCATTACAATAGAAACTCCCCGGGGATCCCTCGGGATATACAGTGGTAAGAATCCTTTGAAAAGTTTTCCCCACTGGACACCTCCTTCTATTGCCCGGCGCACTATCACGATTGTGAAAGCGATGATAATCATCCAAACCAGACCTTTGAGAGCACGTTCATAGAATCTGACCCCTTTATGCCCGCTGCCATAGCTCCATGTGGCAAGAGTTGATATGGTTAGGACGCAGAGTCCGATGCAAATCAAGACAAGAGTCTGCGAGGTGGGTGATGAAGGCTTCCAGCCGGTAATTGCCTTTATCATATCATCAGTCATACCGGCGGCCAGCGCATATTGTGGCAAATGCCATATTATCGTTGCCAACAATGCCCCAATCGCCCAGCTCCAGGCAACAACAGGATGGATGTAACGCTTCATCGCATCAAAAGGCCGGACTCCGGTGGATAAGGTTTGATATGACATAGCTGCGAATATGACGATGCCCAGTACCATTGCCAAGGGCTGGACCCAAAGCAACTTATACTGGAGAAAAGCGCCGGCAAAAAGAGAGGCCATAGCGCTTCCACTGCCGAGCACGAGGGCACTCTGAAGCCAACCAGGTCCTGTTTTGCCCAAATAACCCTTCCACCGCGTCAGAAGACCTTTGCCCTCAAGTTCTGTCAAATCAGCCTTTTCTTTTGCGAGAATATCAGGAGCTGATGCAGTGAACGTTGGTAATCCTTTTGCCAAATCATCACTGGTGCAGTTCTGCTCTTGTTGCTCCTTATTCAATACACAACTCCTTTTTTTATCATCAGCTAATTGGATTTGCAGGCCATCTTATGGCGTTCAGAATTATTTGGGAGATATTTTTGTTCTCATAGTCTGATGCGATATGTCCCGGCATGAAATATATTATGGTTCCCTTGCCTTGTCTCTTGATCCATGCTCCTCTGTCCTGCATGTAGGTTTTGTCACTTTCCTTGTCATGATATACTATTCCACACAGAACAATTTTTTCCCTGCCGTCTGTAAATTTGTGATTAATGAAGACTTCTGAATCGGGTTTAAAAGTAATGCCCGGATATACAGCCTCTGCGCCTGGGTAGTCCGAAGGAGTGTAAGAGATTTTTTCTTCCCAGTTTACATCGAAATTTGTGATAAAGTGCTTCGAGTTCAGATTGACTAACGACCAGCTTGATTCTTTCCATTTATACCCGCCTTTTTCCATCGGCCCCTTGTCCAGCCGTATCCCCAGGAAATCAAAATAGAATTTGTTTTGAGCCTTTTTACTGCTGATTGAGTGATGCAGACATATCAGCTTTCCGCCGTTTTTGGTGTAGTTGATAATTGAGTTTTCCGTATTCTCCTTAAGTTCCCCGTGGATAAAAACAATTACCGCGTTATAAGCAGACAGGTCTTTGGGGAAAGAGCCTTGATCTGTTATCGCTACCGACAGCCCGCCATGTTCCCGCAGGAATTTTGCCAGGACTTTCATTTGAGGCATTTCATCCTGAACTATTATTACTTTGGATTGTCTCGGGGGAGAAGAACCGAGAGTAAATACAGTGCAAACTGTAACGAAAAGCAGATATATTAATCTTCTACGCAATGTCCAGCTCCTAATCATAAACTTGCCCCGAATTCTTATCTATATAGTCCAGCCATCACGATAGTGGGGTTTGATGAATTTATTGGCATCGGGAACATTTGTTATGTTCATTTTCTTCCAGTCAAAATCCAGTTTTTTGCCGGCACGGAGAGCTACGTTGCCCATGAGAACAAATTCGGTAAGAGGACCGGCGTAGTCGAAATGGGTGCTTGGTCGGCCTTTTCCTTTGCAGGCATCGAGCCAGTTGCGGTGATGTCCTTTTACACGAGGCAGAGTCTTGGGCGGCCTCTTATATGCCCTCATTTTGGATTCGGGGATGATGCGGGGTGATCTTGACCAGCCCTCACCGAGGATAGCGCCCTTTGTGCCAATGTAGAGGATACCATTATCGCCGAGGCTTCTGCCTGCTTCAAGCTCCGCAGGGCGCGGCGGCATAAGTCCGCCTTCGTACCAGGTAATGCGTACAGGTTTCATGCCGGCACGGGCAGGGAAATCGAAATATATGAGTGATGCGGCAGGGCAGGTCTCCTTAGTAGTTCCGGAAGAGCTGGCCTCGACGCTGAAGGTAGGGCTTTTGTCGAGTTTGAGCGCCCAGAAGGCCGGGTCCAGATGGTGACATGCAAAATCGCCTATCGTACCGGAGCCAAACTGCCACCAGGCCCGCCAGCGAACGGGTGCGTAGTCGGGATGATA
>CAZIAN010000580.1:0-3209 GCA_964537355.1 uncultured Pirellulales bacterium
TCGGGGCGGAGTAAATAGTTAGGAGTCAGTGTTAAGGGATCTTCGAATTTGTTGGCGAGAGCTTTTTTCCAACCGAGGAGAAGGACATTAGACGCTCGCGGACTCCAGTATTTTTCGTCCATGAATCGAACTGTGTCGGCTTTGAATATGTCCTTATAATATAGCAGGCCATCGCCGAGCAGCCAGATTGACTGTTCATCGTGAGCGAACTGTTTGAGAAATTGTGGTGCGGTCATGAGGGAATCCTGAAATATTTTTTTCCAGGTTGCGTTGCTATCGGCTCTTTGAGTGTTGTTCGTATTGCATTGATAGGCGGCAATGAAGAATTGACCTCTTTTTGCATCAAGGATAGTGGCGATTCTTACAGGAAATTCTTTTCCCAGCGGGCCTTCGACTTGCCCAGGAGCTAAATGACTACCGGAAGATTCAGATTGAGAAGCTGCGGTTGTTTTTTTTTCCTTTATATAATCGTTTGCATTGGCGGCGATTACGTCGAGTGTATCGACGGCGATTATTTTTGCGGCATTGGCAAGGTGCATTGTTTTGGCGAGTGTTACGGCGATGCGCAATCCTGTGAAACTGCCGGGACCTGCAGAGATGTGTATCTGCTCAATATTGTCGGGTTTTCGGCTAAATCGGTCCAGTATGTCACCGATGGCCGTAAAAATTTCCTCACTGTGTCTGATTGGAGCAGAAAAAGTGGTTTCGGCGAGAATTTTTTTGCCAAAAGCTATGGCAACAGAGCCGATTCTGCTGGAAGTTTCAATAGCTAAAATGAGCGGATTATGGGTCATTATTTATCTTTTTTGAATGGTTACGTTCCATTAAAATCCTTATTATGGCTACAAAAAACGCATTTTTTAAGTGACTATTTTTCTTCCAGTTTATCCAAACATCTCAGTTTAACAGTTAAGGAGTTGAATATTATCGGCCAAGTTTATATAAATCAAATTTTTCTCTTGCAATATTCGAGAATTTATTATAAACTCAATTATCTAAAGTCTTATCTACTTTAAAAAGTGGAGGTTGTAAAGAACCATAGTTTGATAAAAATTCCTTATTGAGGGTGTTTTTTGGCAGGAGGTTAATTTTGAACAAGCCGAGTTTTTTGACCGAATCTATTGGCAGGAGGTCCCTGTCCATTGTTTTGGCAATGATTCTATTGCCGATAATAACATTATCAACAGTGGCTCCGTCGCAGGAAAATGAAGGGTCTGAGAGGCGTGAATCGATTCGCCGAATAGTCCAGACGTATCTTCAGACCGGGCAGGAAGAATACGCAAAAGGTTTCTTTGATCAGGCGGCAAAAACCTTCCAAATGGCCCAGGGATACGAGGAATATTTGACTGTGGCTGTGCGTGAGCAACTCGGAGGGTTACTGGAAAAGAGCCAGATAGCTGTCCTTAAGAGAAAACGCGCTTTGGAGACGTTTCGGACAGTCAATGACCTGATTAAGCGAGACCAACTAATTCAAGCCAAAACCTATCTTGAAAAAATCAAAGACAATGAGTTTCTGACAAAAGAGGAACGTACAAAAATTGCCGAGGTTTTCAGGCAAATAGACGCTCAGGTTCTCGCTGCTCAAGCCGGGCTTGAAAAGGCTGAAAGTCAAAAGCTTACAATCAAAGAGAAGCCGGCGGCACCTGCGGCGGTTAAGAAGCCTGTTGTAAGTCTGGATGAGCAAGAGAAAAAAGAAGCCCTTGATCTTTTGAACCAGAGTACCGCACTTTACTACACCGGTCAGCTTGAAAAAGCCCGGGAAGGTTTTTTAAAAGTCATATCCAACGACTTAATCCCGCTGCAAGTGAGAAAGAAAGTAGAAGGTTATGTGGCTCAAATAGATAGACGCTTGCCGAGACAAAAGCCTGTTCCGGAATCAAATAGAAATGTAGTTGTTGCTGTTGAAAATCCTGAGGCTTCCGAGGCAGAGTCGCCGGCGGCTGCGCCAAGAGTCGCTTCGCCGGTAACGGGTGAAAGCAGCTATATCGATGTAATTAACCGCAAAAGAAATATCATCCGCAGCCATACCCGAGCGGTTGTTAGCGATGCTGTCGCTAAAGCGGATGATTACATGAGCAAGGGCGAATTCGATAAGGCAAAGAACGCAGTTGAAACGGCTGCGCTTACTGTGAACAAAAACCAGATGCACCTCGGAGATGAACTGTTTAAAGAATACAGCAACGAGCTGAAAGTCCTGACCGAGGAAATAGCTGCTAAAGAAGGCGAAAAGAACCGACAAGTGGAACAAGAGAAACGGGCCCAGGCGGCAGAGTCAAACCTTCGGTTTAGAAAACAAATGGAGGTTGACAGGGAGAGCAGGATCGCCGAACTGATGAAGAATGCGACGACTTATCAGAAACAGCAGCGTTATGAAGCAGCCCGTGATCAACTGGTAATGCTGCTTGCTTTAGATCCACAAAATGAGCAGGCACAGGTGTTGAAAGATACTCTGGATGATATGATTTTCTTCCGGAAGCAAATAGATGTTAAAAAAGAGTCGGAGAAGCAAAGAGCGGAAGTTTTGCTGAAGACGGATGAGTCGGGAATTCCATACGCGGAAGAACTTACTTATCCACCCTATTGGAAAGAGCTTATCGAAAGGCCCACACGCCAGCCTGACGAGCCAATCGGCCTGGATCCTCTCGATGCTGAAGTCTATAAACAACTGGATAAGGTTGTTGATCTTCCGAATTTAACGCCGGGGATGTCTTTCGGTGAAGTGATAGAGATGTTAGAAAATTCCGTAGATCCTCCGATACAAATACAGCCAAACTGGAAGGATTTGCTCGATAATGCCGAGGTCGAACAAGCCACACCGGCAGGTATGGATCCGTTGACAGGGATAAGGCTTCGTAAAGCGATAGAGATTCTGATAGCCGGTGTTACTTCAACTCAGCTTGGTGAATTTGGAGAACTCACCTATGTTGTGGACGAGGGCGTAGTTCTGATAGGAACATTAGATGTGCTCCCGGCCAAAATGGTTCACCGTGTTTATGATGTCACTGACCTTGTTTCTGAGCCGGCCAATTATGGACAAATAGGCAGGATGTTAGGTATGCAGAACATGATGATGAGCGGCCAGAGCGGCATGATGGGCGGCATGGGCGGCGGCATGATGGGCGGCATGGGCGGCATGGGCGGCGGCATGATGGGCGGCGGCATGGGCGGCATGGGCGGCGGCATGATGGGCGGCGGCATGGGCGGCATGG
>CAZIAN010000581.1:0-3204 GCA_964537355.1 uncultured Pirellulales bacterium
GCATTGTAAGAAACAATGTTTTGGCGGATAATATCCATCCAGTGGGCCGGATGAGCATCTCCGGAGATAATAATTGCACTTTGTTCTATGCCGTTGAATTTATTATTAAGAATCCGATTTTGATAACATCCCCTGGCCAACAACACTCCCGCACCACCCATGCTCCTGATTTGTCCATCTACCAATTCGCAATTATGAGCGTATTCATAATGGAGAGCCCTTCGGCCTGGAATCGTACCTTCAAAATGCAGCCCATAAAATCTAAGATTTCGCAGGGGCTTTTCTTTTGTCCCTTCAATAAAAACCAGTTGATCTAAAATCGGAGCTATAACATTAGCATCATTTGGATTTGAAATAGTATCCGGAACAATCAAGCTCAACTGTTTTGATTCCTTATCAAAAAACCATTCTCCCGGTGCATCCAGCAGCGATTTTACATTCTCAACATAATATCTTGGCGGCACGATAATAATTCCGGGTTGTGGTTTGCTTAAAAAGGCTGTCTGTTTTCTTTCATCAATCATGGCAAAAGAATTGATTCCGGTGTGCCATCGAAGCAGCATAATCACGCGATTATTTTCCATTTCAGGCCACTGATGAAGCTCATTTTTCCTGAAAAATAATTCCTGCGCACTTTGAGAAAATTTGGGTGGGACAAAATACCCAACATTTGGTGAGCGTGCAAGAGTCAAGGTTTTTCCGTTCGCAACGAGGTTTTGGACTTGTGTCTCTGTAATTTGTGCGGTCCAGACTTTGTTGTTTTGAGTCCAATGCTCGATTTTTTTGCCGCCGGAAATTATCGGTATTTCACCGGGATATGCCGCATAGGTCACATAATAATCTTTCAATTTGTGATATTCGAATGCTCCGCTGGGCAGATTGGTCTCAATCCTTTCTCCACCATCAGCCGCTGTAAAATGAATCGGTTTTTCCAGCGAATAGTACCCGCCGCGAATTAATACTAATATATCTCTGCCTGAACCATATTTATGAGGTGAACCAATCCAGCGTGTTTCTACAGGTTTATATTTAGGGAAGTAAACCTTGCTCTTTAGTTCCAGAACAGCTTGCTGAGCCCGTTCAATTGTTGCAAATGGACCATCGGATTTATCTGTATTTGGAGCGACCAATTTCCCCGTCCAGGAATCGTTTCCATTTGGAGCGATGTAAAAATCAACTTTCTTCCCTTCGAGAGAAAACCGCTGCCATTTCTGACCTCGTAAAAGTTTGCCATCGTCGGCGATTGTTTTTGTGGTAAAAAATCCTAACAGCATAAAAACAAGAAAAGCTAAAAGACATTTCAAATTCATATTTTTGTCCCTACTCATCAAACGTGCCAACACTTACTGTGTGATTATGTGTAATAATTCAGGTATCTATTATAATTGAGTTTATTTATAAGAATTTTGATTTTATGGCTCAGTTCGTAGCTTGGGGGGCTTAAGGAAACCCTGATGCCGCAGCCAGGCAGCACACGCTTGCGTCCACGTCGAACATGGATGTTCGCTCGAGCGGACGCCGAAGTCATGGGCGGCCGTCGCATAGATGTGCAGCTCCGCCGGGATGCCGGCTTTCTTCAGCGCAAGGTACATCACCACACTGTGCTCCGGCGGGCTGATGATATCGCCCTCGCCGTGAGCGAGGAAAATCGGAGGCGTTCCGACCGGGATACGCAGGCCGGGAGCAATCTCATCTTTGTCCTTAGCCTTCAGGTATCCCGAATAGACTCCGATGGCGAAATCAGGCCGGCAACTGATTTTGTCCACGTCATCTATTGGCTCATACGTTCGCCGGTCAAAGCTCGTTGCTGTCGCAATAGCCAGATGGCCGCCAGCCGAGAAACCCACAATGCCGATTTGCTGCTGATTTATACCCCACTTCCCAGCTTTGCTCCGCACCAGGCTGACGGCTCGTTGTGCATCCTGGAGCGGGCGTCGAGCTGGCCGGCCCTTGGGCTCATCGGGGCGGCGCGGCACACGGTACTTGAGGATGATGCCGGTGACGCCAATAGAGTTCAACCAGGTGGCAACCTCCTCACCTTCGAGTTGCCAGTAGAGGTCCCAGTATCCGCCCCCGGGACAGATCAGCATTGCTGTTCCGGTATCCTTGTCCTTCGCCGGTCGATAGATCGTGAGGGTCGGCTTGGTAACGTTGGTCACCAATCTCGTTGGTTCAGTGACCTCGACCTGCTTGCGGTCCAGCTTCGGCGACATGCGAACCATTTCTTCGCCGATATTGCCGCTCTCCTCAGGAGCTCGGCCCGGCCAAACCTCGACGACCAGCGGCTTGTCAGCGGCAACAGTCGGCCAAGCGGCACACATTGATATGACCAGAAAAATCTTTAATACGAATCGCATGATTAAACAATCCTCCTTTCCTTGCATTGCGCGATATCTTCGGTGCTAACCTTGTGCTACAACCGCAACCAGTTCGTCACATTCTGCGAGCGGATTTTTTCCTTGTCGGCCTCGCTCGAGTCCAATACTTCCAGTTTCACCAATGCGGGGTCCGGATAGTTAAAGGGCATACCGGTCCCGAACATCACACGCTCGGCCCCCAGGTTTGTAATAAGCTGCCCAAGCTCGTTCGCTAACACGGCACTCAAACGGGACAGTCCGATGGCATAATTGGACGGCAGGCCATTGTCCTTCTGCCCGAGCGGGCACCTTGTGTAGCCGATGCCGTTCAGCAGGATAAAGTGTGCTTTTGGGTGAGCTTTCACCAGCTCGACAATCTCCTCCAGCGGCACGTCGGGTACGTTCAGCAGCCAGCTCCGCTGCCGGTTGTCCTCCACGCGGATGGGAATGGAGATGACCATGCCTCGCTCGGTCGCGGCGTTTACGAGTTCCCCACAGCACGCGCTGGAGAGTTGATAATTGTGCCACTTGGGATAGAGGCGCAGGCCCGCCATGCCGAACTCCTCATGGCAAACCTTCAGATCGTCCTGCCAGCCGGCGTAAAACGGATTGATAACGGCAAATGGAATCAGCCTGTCACTATGACCACGGACCTCCTCCGCCACCTCCTCATTGCCGGCTTGCGCGTTGCGGTAGGTAATGGCGCTGGAGCTGGAGATGACCGCCTTGTCAATCTGTTTTGAGTCCATTACCGCCAGCAGCGACGCAGCCGTGTTGTGCCGGAGACGCCGAAACGCAAAATGGCCAAGATAAGCATTAACGTCAACAATCATGATTTTCGCCTCCG
>CAZIAN010000582.1:0-3195 GCA_964537355.1 uncultured Pirellulales bacterium
TTTAAGGACGATATATTTTGAGCGGTGTCTCAAGCTCAACGAGAAAACAATATTTTGGGAGTGAAAATTGATGAAAGATATAAAAAGACGTGATTTCTTAAAGATGGCTGGCATGGGAGCTTTGGCGGGTCTGACTGGAGTGTCATTTGGCTCCGGCAAGGCCAGGAAACCCAACTTCGTTTTCATTATTGCAGATGACTGCACCTTTCGTGACATCGGCTGCTATGGCGGTCAGGCATATACGCCGAACATCGACAAGCTTGCATCCGAAGGAATGCGTTTTACACAATGTTTCCAGTCAGCGCCAATGTGCTCGCCGACACGGCACAACATCTATACCGGCCTGTACCCGGTTAAGAGCGGAGCTTATCCTAATCACGCCTTTGCTAAAGAGGGTACCCAAAGCGTTGTCCAATATCTAAAACCACTCGGCTACCGCATAGCACTAAGCGGTAAACGGCATATTAAGCCGGATGATATATTTCCCTTCGAGTATTCAGGCAAAGAAAATAATCCAGACTTTACTGCCATCGATCAATTCATAAGCGAGTGCAAGGAAAGTGAAACACCCTTCTGCCTCTTCGCCTGCTCCAATGAGCCGCACTCACCATGGAACAAAGGCGATGCCTCACGCTACGATGCGGCCAAATTGAAACTACCCCCCTACTTCGTTGATACTAAAGTGACGCGTGAAAATATGACGAGGTATCTTGCTGAGATCACGTATTATGACTGGCAGGTTGGTCAGGCCCTCGCGCTTCTGGATAAGTACAACCTTGTAGATAATACACTTCTGATTGTAGTAAGTGAGCAGGGATCGAGTTTTCCATTTGGAAAATGGACGTGTTACGATACGGGGCTGCAATCTGCCTTTATTGCCCGCTGGCCCGGCAAAATCAAGCCCGGAACAGTCAACAATGCTTTGATAGAATACGTCGATGTCCTGCCGACATATATAGAAGCGGCGGGCGGAACACCGCCGTCGAAACTCGATGGAAAGAGCCTCTTACCGGTTTTGTTTGGAAAGGCAAAAGAACATAAGGAATACGTTTTCGGTGAAATGACGACTCGTGGCATTATCAATGGTTCCGAGCATTTCGGTATTCGTTCGATTCGCTCAAGCAGATTTAAATACGTCAGGAACTTCACGCCGGATACAAAATTCCAGAACGCATGCACCAAGTCGAATATCTTCAAGTCATGGCAGGATAAAGCGGCAACCGATACCGATGCTGCCGATAAGGTTCGACGTTACGAGCACAGACCGGCCGAAGAACTATATGACATCACGAAAGATCAATACGAGTGGAACAATCTGGCCGATGACCCAAAATATACAAACATTAAAGCAGAATTAAGAAAACGCCTGCTGGAATGGATGGAAGCCATGGGCGACAAAGGTCAGCAGACCGAAATCGAAGCATTAGAGCACCAGGCCAAAAATATGCCCAAAAAAAGCAAAGCATCGGCCGCAAATCCCAAACAAGCCTCGGAAAGAAGGAAAGCAAGACAGAGAAAGAAAAAAGCAGATAATCCTTAAACGATATAATGAGAGCCTCTAAAATATTAAATGCCAAGTTCAATCAGCTCATCATCTGTCAATGAATCTTCTGCCGGATTCGGTACGAGAAAATACGTCGCCTTGCAGCCGGGGTCGGCATACTCTGTAAGGGTCAGTTTTATGTTGGCTTTACTCGAAGCGTTGTAGTTATTTGGATTCCAGAATAACGCCTCACAGGTCAAACCATCGGGGCGAATAGAATCATCCTCGCCGGACAGCTTTAGAGAAGATGGGTCAAGCCACATAAGTCTCATTATTTCAGGATCAAAATCTTTTTGACGTTCAGGATTCAGGCAAAATAACATAGGACCACGCATAACAGCAACACGCCCCGCCTGACTCTTTCTTCCTTTCACCACCCGCAACGACATCGGCATTTGCAGCCTGACTTCGTCGCCGGCTTTCCACTTCCGGCTAACCATAAAGAATGAACCACCCCCGGCGGTCATCTTGGTTGCATCTCCGTTAATCGTGACATTTGCTGTCTTGCACCAGCGCGGAATCCGCAAATACAACGGAAAACGAGATGGCTTTGAAGGCTTAAGATGAATAACCACGTTTCCCGAATTTGGATAATCCGTTACCTGATGAACCTCAAGAGACAGGCCTTTTTTGATATCTAAAACGGCTGAAGACTCGGCATAAATATTTATCACCACACCCTCGTTCCTGTGGTAGTAGATCATACCCGGCAGCTCAGCTATAATTCGCCTGAAATTACACGGACAACAATAAGTATCGCCGTCAAAATACACACGCGGCCCTTCAAATGGCGAGTAATATCTAAGACGACGGCCGTCGGGAGATTGCGCAGCAAACAATCCATTGTATATCGTTCGCTCCATTATATCACCATAGATGGATTCACCTTCAATCTGAAACATGGCATCCAGCCATCGAACCAGATAGGCCGTGGCACAGGTCTCTCCCAACTTAAAAAATCCCTGTTGATTACTATGCCAGCATTCCTGATAACCGCAAAGTCCCGGTATCAGCAGCCCGTCTTGTCTAACTAAAAAATCTAAGGTCTTTCGCGACTGGCTCATTAGACTCGGATTAGGTTGTATATTGTGTAGCCTTAATTGCGCAAGACAATGGCACAAATGATAATATGCGTGCCCTTCGAGATTTCCCCATCGCCCCTGAATCAGCTCGGTATTCCAGTCCGGCAATTTCCTACTGTTTACACAGAAATCCAGGTATCGCTTTTCACCGGTTTGCTCGTACAAAGCAAGCATCGCTTCTTCCAGGCCTGTCGTAGCGACATAAACTGAAATCCAGTCATTCGTTTCTCGATTCGGCTCAACAGACCAGCGCCTTATTATATAGTCCGCCAGCTTCTGTGCGGCTTCAAGTGAGGGCTTTTCCTTGAAATACTTATAGTCGCTGGTCATACCCAATACGAGATAGCCCATTTCATGAATGTCCCACAATTGCCACATTCGCTTTTCCGGCACACATATGCCTATATATCCGTCTTCTTCCTGGGTCTTAATTGTTTCATAAACAATATGTTTCTTTAGATTGAGAACCTTCTCTTTTTTTGTATGAGCAGCGAATCTAACAAGACTGTCAATGAATTTGCCTAAACCTATATAACCGCCCTGACGGTTTCTCTGCTTAAAGGGAAGAAG
>CAZIAN010000583.1:0-3191 GCA_964537355.1 uncultured Pirellulales bacterium
AAGTTTACCGCAAATAGGTCCGATGATCAGCACTGAGTATTATGACGATGAGCTTCGGCTTCAAAAAAGTGTTATGCCTGTAATGGGTATGAATATTGAACAGGTCGCCTGCAGTAAGGAGTTCGCACTCGGAGAAATCGATGTCCTTGAGGTGGTTGACAAGATGTTTATGAAAAGTCCTGTGCCGTTAGGTGATGTCGGCTCAGCCAGGTCGATCACTTATCACCTGAGCCCGATACAGGAAGCGGCTGATTTGAAAATACCATCCGGCGATAATCAGAGAGTACAGCGACTCAGTAATGGTAATTTAATCTTAACGGTTGAGCCGGTTGTCGCACCGAAGGGAGTTAGTTTTCCTTATAAGGGCAGCGATCCGGAGGCGCTCGAAGCCCTTAAGCCGTCAAGATATGTCGAGAGCGATCAAAAAGTTATAATTGACCTTGCGAAGCGGGCGGTGGGACGTACGAGCGATGCCGCCGAGGCCGTCAGCAAAATAGAAGCATTTGTGGCGGATTATGTCGAGGACAAGAACCTTTCCGTCGGCTATGCCTCAGCGGTCGAGGTTGCGGCCAGCAGGCAGGGTGACTGTACGGAACATGCGGTGTTGGCTGCGGCACTATGCCGAGCTGTCGGGATTCCGTCCCAGGTCGTAACGGGGCTGGCATACGTAGAGGAGTGGAGTACTGTGGTGAATGGATTCGGCGGTCATGCCTGGGCACAGGCGTATATTGGGGGCAAATGGATTGGATTGGATGCGGCATTCAAGGGCACCGGCAGGGGCGGCTACGACGCCGGGCATATTGCACTGGCTGCGGGCAGTGGAAATCCTGAGGATTTTCTCAACCTACTCAATACGATGGGACAGTTCAAGATTGACAGAGTGGAAGTCCAAAAAAGATAACGGATGACGGAAATGCTTATTCGAACTGGATGTCGGTGAGGACGAATTCGACGTTAGTGTTTCCATTGTAGGTATTGAGCTGCGGCTGATAGGCGACGTTGAAGAATTCGTTTTCGAGCAGTTTTTTTTCCAGTTTTCCGAACCTGAAACCGATGCAGCGCACGGCGTTCGTATTGTCGGTTATCGCAAGCTGAAGATGCTCTCGTCCGGAGCCGACTCTTCTTGGCGGAGAGGTCAGGCGAACTCCTTTTGTGGCGAAAACAGGTTTGGGATTACCCTGTCCGAATGGGCCGAGCATTTGCAGCTCGGTAACCATTTCTGCCCGGAACTCAGCTAACGGAGCCACGGCATCGATGTGAAGTTTGGCGGAGACGTCGTTTTCGTTGAGGTTTTGTTTTGCATAGGCTTCGAAATCCGCTGTGAACAAGTCTATTTTTTCAGTTTCGATAGTTACGCCGGCAGCCATTTTGTGACCGCCGAAACGGATTAGGTGTTGTGAGCAGGCTTCTATTGCGCTTAGGAGACAGAAACCTTGAATTGAGCGGGCGGAACCGTGAGCGACGCCGTTTTCGGCGGCCCCGGCGTTAATCATAATCGTCGGGCGATAGAATTTATCGACTATTCTCGAAGCGACGATGCCTATTATGCCGGTGTGCCAGTTTTCGTTAGCAAGAACAATGCTTTTACGGTCGGGGTGATGAAGGTTTCGCTCGACTATCATCTCGCAGGCTTGTTTGAATATCTTTCGCTCGTATTGCTGGCGCTTGTTGTTTTGCTCTTTGAGATATTCGGCTATCTGCATCGAGCGAATCTGGCTTTCGGATGTGAGCAGCTCCACAGCCAGCCGGGCGTGTCCCATTCGTCCGGCGGCGTTGAGCATTGGTGCAAGACGAAAGCCGATATGGAAGCTGTCGAGCTGCTGGCCGGTCAGGCCGGCCGATTCAATCAGGGCCTGTATGCCGGAAAGCTTGCACTCCGGAAGCGCCATTAAGCCATAGCTTGTCAGGGCCCTGTTTTCGCCTCGCAGGTCAACAATATCGGCGACGGTCCCCATTGCGGCTAAGGTCGTGGCGTTTAGCATAAATTCGCGTAACGTCGGCTCGAGCCTTCGGCCCGAGTTGAATTCGTTGGCGATGGCCCAGGCAAGTTTATAAGCCACCAAAGCGCCGGCGGAGTCCTGGTTCGGATATGATTTTTCCAGGGCCGGGTGCACGATGGCGACAGCTTCCGGAAGCTTGGAGTCGGGCTGGGGGCTTATCTGGTGATGGTCGGTTATTATTAAATCAAGCCCCAGTTGGCGGGCGAGCCGGGCCGAATCGTATGCGGTAACGCCGCAATCGACAGTGACCAGAAGTATGGTGCCGGATTTTGCCAGAGTCCGGATGGCTTCTTCATTCAAGCCGTAGCCTTCATCGATACGATGCGGGATATAATAATCAGCATCGGCGCCGAGCAGTGTTAGGACCTGCCAGAGGATTGAGACGCCTGTAATACCGTCCACGTCATAGTCGCCATAGACGGTGATTTTTTCCTTATTTTTTATTGCGTGTTTTAACCGCTTAACGGCCGGTTCGATTCCCGGCATTTGGGCAGGGTCGATAAGCTGTGTCAGTTTGGGCCTTAAGAAATCGGAAGCGCTTTGGGTATCTGTTAAGCCGCGATTGATTAAGAGCTGTGCCAAAACGGGTGAAATTTTCAGTGATCGTGCAAGCTCTGCTGAGCGGTCGTCCGTTGGCCGGATTGCCCACTGCTTTTTGCGGAAGCTATCCAGTTTGGACTGACTGCGCAGAGGTGCCAGGCGTGACTTGTCGTGTTCGGCGTCTATTCGCATCCGTGCAGAAGATTGCATCGAGAATTCATCCTGTTCTTAATTTTTTTTGGTTTGCCTGGCCATCACCCGTAAAGCAGGCGCAGGTGTTATATTACCGGCTGCTTTTATACCAGAAAAGGGCTGCCAATTGCAAGGATTGTTTTCTGAGAAGCGGCTTCCGGGGTTCTTATGTCCGCCATTTAAGTTTTGTTACGCTTTGGTCGTTGGCGGTGTTTCCGCCTATTGCGTGCAGTTTAAAATCGCCACCTCTGGTGGTCAGAGTGGCTTCTACCCAGCCAACGGGGTCGGTTTCGTTGAAGTTATATCCGACAGCCGGGAGGTTGATCAGATGAATTCCTTTGTATTGAGTAAACTGATATACGTGAGAGTGGCCATAGACTATAGCTTTGACCTTGTGAATCGGTTTAATGAGGGAAAGAAGCCGGGGCAAATCCAGCAGGTCTCCGTCGCCGTCTTCCA
>CAZIAN010000584.1:0-3189 GCA_964537355.1 uncultured Pirellulales bacterium
CAAACCCAATTCAAAGCCAATAAAGCCAAAAACAAACCCAATTCAAACCCAATTTAGAATTAAGCCCGATGGAGTAGGCTTCATAATCTGGCGGGGCGAACTTAAATCAAGGGATTTTACTTGACGTCAGACCGGCGGATATGGTATAGATAGTATGAATTAAGCTTGTGCCTGCTGAGTAATGGCATCAGTGGCTTTTGAGGATTCCCGGAGGCGCAATATCGGTGATTTTTTCAAATATGAGGAGGAGTCCGTATGTGTGGTACGGATTTTCAGTTGAAACTTTGCATTTCACTTAACAACCTAATATATAGTTTTTAAAGGAGGACAATTATGTTTAGAAGATTGTTTTTTTTGTTTACTGTTGTTGTAGTGCTGGGCCTGGCAGGTATGTCGAGTGCTGAAGAAGGTCTGATCGGCGAGTATTATCACGGAAGTGCCGGAGACGCCTGGGACGATTTGGTAATGGAGCGATTAGATCCTACGGTTGATTTTAACTGGGGTGATTTCTCGCCGGAGCCGGGAGTTGTCAATGTTGATAGTTTTAAGGTGCGCTGGACGGGTGAGGTTGAGATACCGAGCACCGGGACCTACACTTTCCACACACAGACAGACGATGGGGTCAGGTTGTGGGTAAACGACGTACAGATTATTGATAACTGGACGGACCATGGCAGTACTCATGATGGTGGTACTATTACTCTGAAAGGCGGACAGAGGTACCCGATTAAATTAGAGTACTATGAGAACGGCGGCGGGGCAATATGCCAACTTTCCTGGGAAGGCCCAACAATACCCCGGCAGGTTATCCCAAGCGGTTATCTGTGGGTTGGCGGGGAAAGGCCGAATGCTCATAATCCAACGCCTGCTGACGGTACCCTCCTTAGAGATACGTGGCAGAGCCTTAGCTGGGTGCAGGGGGATAATGCGGCTTCGCATGATGTGTATATAGGTGAGAATTACGACGAAGTGGATGCCGGTACCGGCGATACATTCAAAGGCAACCAGGCTGATACATATTTTACGGTTGGTTTTCCCGGATTTCCTTATCCGGACGGCCTTGTTAAGGGCACGACATATTATTGGCGGGTTGATGAGGTTGGAGCCGACGGCACAACGAAATATAAAGGTGATGTCTGGAGTTTTCTGATTGCCCCTAAAACCATCTACAACGCAGAGCCGGCCGATGGCTCAGAAGCTGTTGATCCGAATATAAGCCTAAGCTGGGAGCCCGGTTTCGGTGCGATACTGCATTACGTTTACTTCGGAGATGATTATGATACTGTAAGCAATGCCGCCGGAGGTATGCCCTGGGGAGCTAACAATTATGTTCCCGGTCCGCTTGAATCGGGGAAGGTGTATTACTGGCGGGTCGATGCGTTTCACGGAGTCGAGACACTTCCAAGCGAGGTTATGAGTTTTTCAACTCCGGGTGGTGTCAGTACTCTGAATCCTTCTAATAAAGCAGAAAATGTAAAACAGACACAGATTCTCACGTGGACAGCCGGAGACAATTCCGCTTCTTACGAAGTCTATTTCGGTACGGATAAAGATGCGGTGCGCACTGCCGATACAGGTTCGCCGGAATACAAAGGCAGTAAACCCCTTGGCTCTGAGAGCTATGATCCTGGTACTTTGGAGTGGGATAGCGACTACTACTGGCGTGTTGATGAAGTCAAGGCCGATGGAACGACACAGAAGGGCATGGTCTGGAGCTTTACAGTGGCCAACTTCTTAATCGTGGATGATATGGAAAGCTACAATGACCTTGATGAGGGTGATCCCGGCAGCAACAGGATATACCTTGCCTGGCTGGACGGATTCGGCGATGCGACAAACGGCTCTCTCGTTGGTTATGCTAACGCTCCTTTTGCCGAACAGACTCTCGTTCATAGCGGCAGTCAGTCAATGCCGTTAGAATACGACAACGCTGCCGGTAAATCCGAGGCGACGCTGACGTTGACAGATCGGACTGACTGGACAGAGAAGGGTGTCAATAAATTGACGATTTGGGTCCTTGGCAACAGGATGAATTCTCCTGAACAGATGTATGTGGTTCTCAATGGAAGCGCGATAGTCAATCACGACAATCCGGAAGCCGCATCGAGTGCTAATTGGACCGAATGGAATATCGACCTTCAGGCTTTCACGGATCAGGGCGTGAACCTTGCCAATGTAACTTCGATTACACTTGGTCTGGGTAACAGGAGCAATCCCGCTGCCGGAGGTACAGGTATGTTATACTTCGATGATATTCGTCTTTATCCGCCGGCACAGTAAACCGGGATTTGGTGTACTTCCGTGGTTTCTTGTGAAGCAGGAAAAGGGACACGGATGTCATAACAAATAGACATCAATTCAGGGCTTCTACCGAATTATTCGGTAGAAGCCCCTTTTCAAGGTTGTATTTAGAAGGTGATTTTTACATTTCAAATAACAAACCGTATTTTCAAAAACGAGCGTTTAGTGTATAGCCAAAGCATCCGTTGTTTTCGTAACTTTTTTAAAGGAGAAAGGTATTATGAGAACTCGAATAATCTGGTTGACAACAGTTTTGTTGATGGGATTTATAGGGCTCAATCCAAGCTACGCACAGGAAGTCGTGAATCTACTGCCCAACGGTGGTTTTGAGACCGGTGATGCAGGGCCATGGAACATCTATGGCGACGCGACATCCGAAGTCGTTACAGAATGCGTGGAGGCCGCGGTTCCCGAAGGTCCGATTGAGGGAGACTATTGCCTGCATATTGTGGTTCCAACGGCAGGGGCCGGCCCTCATGAAAGCGGCATGTCGGACGGAAGCTATACCTTTGAGAAAGGCAAGAAATATACGTTTTCCTGCTTCTTTAAGTGCAAATCCGGTACGCTGCAGTTTCGTATGAAGCCCGAACATAGCGCAGATCCATGGGAAGCTTATGGCGATCAGGTCTTCACTGCCACCGAAAAATGGCAGGAATTCAGCGTAACCACTCCTGTCTTTGCTGAGGACGTGACTCCCGCCAGCCCTTCATTCCACCTCGCTTTTGCAGCCGGTGATTTCTGGATGGACGGCATAAGATTGTACGAAGGCGACTATGTCGAACCTGCTTACAGCAGCATGAAAGCTCGAAACCCGAATCCTGAAGATGGAGCCAGACTCCCGCAGACATGGGCCAACCTTTCATGGGAGCCCGGTAAAGCAGCTACCTC
>CAZIAN010000585.1:0-3183 GCA_964537355.1 uncultured Pirellulales bacterium
TTGTAACTGCGTTGTCCTGATATGCTGCGATTCCATTCATGATTTTGCTCCACTAATAATCTATCTCATACTACCTGCACGATGCCTGTTTTGCTAAATATGTTTTCATAAATCTTATCGAATAAATAAGAGGGGACTTAAGGAATTTCTTCTATTAAATGGCCAAACTCTTGCCGAAAGGGTATCTGAGGCAGGATAAGGACAATATCGGCAATTTTACGGGCTTAAAAGACATACGAAGATGACTTTTTATAAAAACAAACCTACAGTATTCTGCGTTTTGAGATACTCTCTTCTCAACAATGCAATTCACCGGTTTGAATTTGTCAGTTGTGTAAAGCCCGGGATGAATGAAATCTGTGATATCAGGCGTTTTCTTCGACCTGTTTTTTGGGGGATTTTCTTTTGCCGGATATGCTTTTTATTGGTTGCGGTTTTTCAGGTGTCGGCTCCGTGGGCTTGTTATGGTTAAAGGAAACGCTTTTGTTATGGCCGTTAATTTTGTCAACTATTGTGTAACTCTCCACTATAGCCAAAAGGCTCAATAGAAAGCTGAGAGTGCTTTCCGCACCCTGATTGGTATTAACGCCGTCACGGAGAAGCCCATCGTTACATCCTTTTGTCCTAAAGTCATACAGCGGGATGCGCAATTCGTTTTGCCCGAGGAACCAGTCAAAAGCTTTTCTTTGAAGGGTCAAATATTTATCGTTCTGTGTTGCATCATAAGCCGCCCGTAACATCATAACCGTGCTTGCTGCCTCGATAGGTTGCTGGTCAAACATGGCTTTTGTCCCGCCGCGTTCGTAAAATCCTTTGCAGCCGATAAAGCTGAAAAATTCGTTATTGAAGGTGTTCGCCAGTAGAAATCCACAGGTCTTTTCTGCAATCTCGATATATTTCTTGTTCCCCGAAGTCAGACCGGCAACGAATAGAGCATAAGGCAAAATGGCGTTGTCGTACGTCAAAATATCCTCGAACCATTCCCAGTCGGGATAATTATTTTCTTCGTATTGAATTATCAGGCCGTCTGCTGTTAATTCCAATTGGCGTTTTATGTCACTGGCTCCCGGAAATGGTTTCAAATAATCGCACATACCAAGTATCGAATACGCCATACCCCTTGGCAGTTGCTTCTGAATATGCTCTACTGATTTATCAAAGCAGCTTTTGGCAATAGATAGATATGCCGGTGAAGGTGGTTGTGCCATAACCGTTCCGAACGCCCACAGTACTCTGCCGAAAGCATCATTTAACGGCTCGTCCTTAAACCAGCTTCTGTCAAAATTCATAAAGTTTCTGATTGTGCCGTCGCTGTTTTGTGAATGTATGATGAAGGAAAAAAATGTATCGAGAAGCTTAAGAGTCTGCGGCTCGGAATACTGCGCATAATGCTTGGCTATTACTATTACCGCCCTGGCATTATCATCCGTGCAGTAACCGTATTCGCGGTTTGGTATGGTAAAATTGGCATGCTGATATAAGCCGGTGTCGTCGGTCAGCTTTTCTAAGTGAGCCAATGAAAGCTCCGGAAGCTCAATTGACAACGTTGTTTTAGCGGCTATACGCACCGGCAGCCATTTTGCATTAAACAATTTCCAGTAGGCCTGCCCGATTTTGGGCCATGTTCTGCTCCGGCCGTATTCGTACGCCTGTCTTCGCAGAGAATAAAACTCAGAATCGTCCTGAAGTATCTTGATTATTGTCTCAGCTAATTGTTCCGAGTCTTCGAATCCTACTAACTTACCTCGCCCGTCCGCCAACAGCTCCGTAGCCGCCCAGTAAGGACTCGATACAACCGCCTTGCCCGTGCCCACTGCAAATGATAATGTACCGCTGGTCAGTTGTTTTTTGCTTATATATGATGTTACGTAGATATCCGCCGCGCATAAAAAGTTGTTAAGTTCATGGTCATCTACGAATCTGTTATAGAAGATTACGTGTTCCTGCAGTTTTAAGTCTTTGACCATTTGTCTCAAACTGAATCTGTATAACTCACCCTCCTCTTTGAGTATGTTAGGGTGCGTCATACCCAGAATTATGTACATTACCGAAGGATCGGCTTTGACTATCGCCGGCATTGCCTTAAGCATCACCTCTATACCTTTGTTTCTGTTAAGTAATCCGAAGGTTAAAATCGTTCTTCGGTCTTCCAGTCTGAATTTGTGTTTATAGTAGTTGCTGTCAACAAAAGGCAGATCCGGCATGCCGTGTGCGATTAATTTTATTTTTTTGGTCGGTATATTATACATGTCCCGCAGCATACTCACGCCGCGTTCGTTCATGGTGATTACTTTGTAAGAGACATTGCAGACATCAGCTAACGATTTATGGAACGCCGAATCCGGCTCATCGAGTACTGTATGAAGGGTCGTTATGATGGGGGCTTTTAGCCTGTTCAAAAGCAAACTCAGATATGAACCTCCTTCGCCGCCGAAAAGACCGAACTCG
Source organism: uncultured Pirellulales bacterium (assembly GCA_964537355.1). Taxonomy (GTDB): domain Bacteria; phylum Planctomycetota; class Phycisphaerae; order Sedimentisphaerales; family Anaerobacaceae; genus NIOZ-UU13. The sequence continues at coordinate 2,449 of CAZIAN010000585.1, forward strand.
TGCTGGACACAAACCGCGTCAACGTGGCTGAAATTGATATAATCCGCCGCACAAATATAATCGCTTTTTACATTCTGGCGGATTTCGAACTTGACCGGATCGGCATATTTTTGGTCCCCCGACCGCATCGCCACTACCTGAGGCTCGAATTCACCTTTGGCTGCTAAGGCTGTGCTTTTGATAAGGTCCGATGTGAAGGTTGCTATGCCGCATTTTCTTGGTAGGAAAGATGAAATAAACGCCACTTTTTTCGGCGAACTTTTTGGCATTGCTAATCTCCCATTTTAAGAACTGTAAAACATTATTATATTTTAAGAATAATTGGCCCGGACGTCAAGTAATTTGGCCGTTATTAAAGAATAAAAATCTTTTATTCAGACGGATAAATTCCCTCCCTTGTCACAAGTTAAAATAGGTAACTTAGCCGTTTTTTCAACATATCCGGCTATATTTATTTAATTTCACTATAAGTGATTTCAAAACTGCTTTAATCTATCATTGAAGAAAAGGGCCTATACCGAATAGGTATAGGCCCCGAATTGATACGAATCAACATATTAACAAGTTAATTAATTGTAACCTGCCATTTACGGTGCGGGTGCATACAGGCGAATATCGTCAAAGTATATCATGCCTGACCCGCCAGCCACTGGATTGGCACTGTTGCCAAGGCCAAGGGTAATCGAATTGACATTGGCGAGGTTCACGCCCTGGTCTGCAAAGGCCTGGAGGTCG
>CAZIAN010000586.1:0-3178 GCA_964537355.1 uncultured Pirellulales bacterium
TTCACCAAAAAACAAACCCAATTCAAACCCAATTTAAGCCAATACAAAGCCAATTAAAGCCAAAACAAACCCAAAACAAAGCCAATTTCAAACGTCAGATATCTGCCTTCTGTCTTCCCTCGTCCTTCGTCAATCCTCCGTCATCCGTCGTTCCTTTTCGGATGAATCCAAAATTCTTTAAAATTTATCTTCTAAAAATGATTGACAGTTGGTACCAATTCTGTAGAATAGTCCTTTTTGTGTAGTGAAAGAGAGTATGTCTATGAAGAGCTTTATGGCAAAAAAAGACCAGGTCGAGCAGAAATGGGTGCTCGTGGATGCTGAAGGGGCCATTCTTGGCCGAATGGCGGCTAAAATTGCGCCGATACTAATGGGAAAGCACAAACCAACATATACGCCCCACGTCGATACGGGCGATTATGTGGTTGTGGTCAACGCCGAGAAAATTCAGCTTACCGGCAAAAAGGCCCAGACGAAGGAATACGACTATTATACGCATTTTCCGGGCGGGCATAAATACGTCAGCTTTGCCGACATGATAGCCAAAAAACCTGAAAGGGTTATTGAGCTGGCGGTAAGGCGGATGTTGCCCAAGAACAAACTCGCCACTCAAATGCTGAAAAAGTTAAAGATTTTCCGAGGGCCGGAGCACGAACACCAGGCCCAGAAACCAGAAAAAATAGAACTCTTTAAGTAAAGAATAAGAATTATGACAGATATCCAAACAGATACCCAGGAAGATACACTTAATGTAAACGTAAGTACTCAGAAAGATCGGCTCTCGGGCTCGTCCACTGGGCCAAAGGGTGGTTTCTGGTGGGGAACCGGCAGAAGAAAAAAATCCGTCGCTCGTGTACGAATCAAGCTCGGCGATGGCAAATTGCAGGTTAACAAAAAAGAGCTTAAAGAGTACTTTGTTCGCGAGCAGGACAGAAAAGCCGTGCTCTCCCCTCTGGTGACTGTGGATGCAAGAAAAACTTTTGATATATTTATCAACGTCAAGGGCGGCGGAACAACCGGACAGGCCGGTGCTTCGCTTTTGGGTATTGCCCGGGCGCTAAAAAAATATGATGGAAGCTATATTCAGGCCTTGCGTGACGGCGGTCACCTAACACGTGACCCGAGAATGGTCGAAAGGAAAAAGCCCGGACAAAAAGGGGCAAGGAAAAGATTCCAGTTCTCAAAGCGGTAATCCGCAAATTATTTTGGATTTTCAAAAGAGCCACTGGATTTTCCGGTGGCTTTTTTATTTGGAGCTATAAATTAAAATGTCAAGATTAGACCATAAAACAAAAGGCGCCGCTTTTATGGCTATGGCAAGCATTTTTTTCTGCATGTCCGGCTGCCTCGTCAAGAGCGGCTCATATATAGGCGCTTACAAGCTGACCTTCTTTCGGTTCGTTATTGGGCTGGGACTTATCATGACAGCCGCTATGTCAGGAAAAGCTAAGCTTGTATTTGTCAACAAAAAGCTACTGTTTCTGCGAGGTCTTACAGGAGGAACGGCCGTCTTTATCACGCTTTTGTGCATCACCAAACTGGGACTCGGCAAAGGTGTGGTTATGATAAACTCGTACCCGATCTTTGGAAGTATTATCAGTGCGATTGTTCTTAAAGAGAGGCTGCGGCTGTTCGACATATGGGCTATTCTGACGGCCATTGTGGGAATTTACCTTATAGCTTACGACGAACAGAATGGTTTTTCATTACTGGTCTTTGGCAGATATGAGCTTTTAGCCGTTTTGGGTGCCGTGCTTGCCGGGATTACTGTCACAATAATACGCAAGCTCCACGATACGGACAATTCACTGGCGATTTACTTTGCTCAGTGTTTGGTTGGAATGTGGCTTGTCATTGGTCCTGCTTTGCGCTGCGAAGAAACAGTTGACTTGAGAGGCGTCTTTATCCTGCTGGGCATCGGTACCAGCATTACTATCGGTCAGCTTTTAATGACGGAAGGTTTTAAGTATGTGCCGGTCAAGACCGGTTCGCTGCTGCTTATGTTAGAGACGGTATTGTGCTATATAGCCGGCGTGGTAATATTCAGTGAACTTTTGACCTGGTCTTGCGTTTTGGGTTCGGTGTTGGTTATTGGCGCTTGTGCAGTCGTTCTACTGAGGAGGAACCTTGACCACTAAAGGCCAAACTGATATTCTTTGCCAATACCTGACAATTGAAAGGAAGATGAAATGATAAAAGTTGCAATAATCGGGGCAAGCGGATATACCGGCTCCGAGTCGATACAAATTCTCCTGCGGCATGAGCAGGCCGAGCTTACTTATCTGACTGCGCTGCCCGAGGAATGCGGAGCGGTCGAGGATGTTTTTCCCCAATTTAAAGGGCGCTGCCCATTGCAAATCGAGCCGCTGGACCTCGATAAACTATCGGAGCTGGCTGATGTTGCCCTTTGCTGTCTGCCTCATAAGGTCTCGATGGGGTTCGTACCGAAGCTCCTGGATGCCGGAGTGAAGGTGATTGATTTTAGTGCCGACTATCGGATTAAAGATGTTGAAGTTTATGAAAAGTACTATGTTAAACATACCGATACTGAGAATCTAAAGCACGCCGCTTTCGGCCTTCCTGAGCTTTTTCGGGAGCAGATACAAGGTGCCAGTCTCGTCGCCAATCCCGGCTGCTATCCGACCGGGGCCTCGTTGGCCGTTGCACCGCTGCTCAAAAAAGACCTGATAGAAACCGAAAATATCATCGTCAACTCAGTGACAGGAACATCAGGTGCGGGGATGAAGCCTTCGAGTAAATTTCATTTTCCGAATATGAACGAGAACCTGTTTCCATACGGCATCGGCACACACCGCCATATGCCCGAAATCGAACAAATCACAAGCGATGTCGCAGGAAAGAAAGTTACCGTATTGTTTCAGCCGCACGTGGGGCCTTTTGACAGAGGAATTCTCTCAACGGTTTATTGTCAGCCGAAGACGAACCTGAGCGATGAAGACCTGTCGAAGCTGTATAATGATTTCTACCGGGACGAGCCGTTTGTTCAGGTGCGCAAGGATGCTCCCGCTGTTAAAGATGTCGCAGGGACAAACTATTGTCATATTTTTGTGACCTGTGTAAAAGGCAAAATCGTTTGCTTTTCGGCGATTGACAATCTGGTTAAGGGCGCTTCCGGCCAGGCGATTCAGAATATGAATATTATCTTCGGGCTCGAAGA
>CAZIAN010000587.1:0-3175 GCA_964537355.1 uncultured Pirellulales bacterium
GTTTAAGAGATGGTTGTCCGTATTCAAAGCCGCCCGCGAACCGGACATGGTCTTGCTTATTTTCGGCGCGCTGTTTTTTAAGCTCAACCTCCAGGCTGGCGGTGCCATCGACAGCGTCGTTGAATTTCTCACGAATGCTCATGTTCCCCCGGGCTTGCTTCTGTTCGGTTTGCCTATGTTGGTTGGCTTCTCGACAGGAGTAACGGTGGCTACCGTCGCAATTACCTATCCGTTCCTTATCGCATTTATCGGTACAGGCTCCGAGACGAAAATGGGGCTCGAAACTCTGGCCTTTTCAGGCCTGCTTTTCGGCCTTTGGCTCACGCCGGTTCACCTGTGCATTGCCCTCTCGGCCAGTTTCTTTCAAACTTCGCTGCTAAAAATCATCTCAAAACTGCTGCTCCCCAGCGCGGCCGTTGCAATTGCCGGCATACTTATGGCTCTCTTTTACGGATAAACATATTCATTTTATTGACCAAAACTCAACAGACGATAAGATTAAACCGGAATATGAAAATCCAACCAAGGGGTATAGTTCGGCACAGGAGATAACATTGCTGGGAATCGACAATATTTTTGAGGTTATTTTTTTTGTGGGTTTTATTGCAGGCTCCGTGATTCGAAAGATATATACATCCAGATGCAGACATGGCAAAGCAGTCAGAAAGCACAAGGACATAGTGGATATTACTCTGATTGGCGCTGCCGGTATCGGCATGGCTGCACCTTTGTTCTATCTGTTTACGCCGTGGCTGAACTTTGCCGATTATCACCTCCCCGCTTGGCTTGGCTGGATAGGCACGGCTGTTTTCGCAATGGCACTTCTGCTCTTGTGGAGATCTCACGCAGACCTCGGCCGCAACTGGTCTGCCATACTGCAAATAAAGCTGGAACACACTCTCGTAACCAACGGCATATACCGCCATATACGCCATCCAATGTACGCCGCACACCTGCTGTGGGCGATTGCACAAGGATTGTTATTGGAAAACTGGCTTGCAGGCTGGGCCTTTCTGGTGGTTTTTGTGCCACTGTATCTGATACGGGCCCCCAAAGAGGAACAGATGATGCTTGAGCAATTTGACGAGCAGTACCGTCAGTACATCACCCGTACCGGCGGGATTATTCCGCGATTTTGGAAATAAATACAACCGCCTAAAATAATAAACTCAACAAATCCCGAAGCTACGGATAAGTAGGTGTATAACCTAATCTTCCCCAGCAGCCCTTCTGCATCATGTACAGGTCCTTGTAACCTGCGTCTGTTTCGGGTGTCCAGTTGCCTTGGTGGTTGTTCTCTACTAATCTGGCACGCTTTATCGTATCGGTGCCTTTCCACTTCCAATGGTCGCTGTGTCCGTCTGCGAAAGAGATTGTTGTGCCGTCACCATGCCGCACCGGAGGGTCGTCCCACCATGCCTCTGTGTCATAATTAACGGCAAAGGCGTCCGGTGTCATCCAGCCTTCGTCAATAAAAACAAGTCTGTAGGGCGGTGCCGGATTGGTAATTTCGGTCCTTTTTTTGATATGTGCGCCGCGCACTCCCTGAGTCGGAGGATGGTTAACGGCGTTCATGGAAAACATTATAGCGTATGTCATCGCCTCATCTTTATGGCCCGTAGGGCACTTGTACATCTTGACGTCCTTTACATAAGGCCACAATGCCCCGTCTCTTATTGCCTTCTCCTGTGCTTCGATGTTATTCCACCCGGTTACAAGCCCGTCAACCCAGGCTGTCTCACCTCTGTGGTCGCCCCAGGACATGTTCTGATTGCTGTAGCCTATAGCTCCGTTGACCAGGACATCGTCGTTGTCGTCCGCGTACATAATCCATGCCATAGTCAACTGCTTTAAGTTGCTCAGGCAGACCGCACGCTTGCCCTGTTCCTTAACGCGGTTCAGTGCCGGCAGCAATATCGCCATCAGCACTGCGATAATGGCTATTACAACCAAAAGTTCTATTAATGTAAACCCTTTTCGTTTTCTCATAACGTCACTCCTCAACTTACTATAGATGCCTCGTTGTCTGGCAGTGTATAGTTTGAAAGCAAACTTACAATACAATAGAATATATAGCTTATTGATTCTTACTCAAAAAATCAACTCAAAAATAAACTAAAGCTATTGTTGAGTTGGTGTATAACCTAACTTTCCCCAGCAGCCCCTCTGCATCATGTACAGATCCTGATAACCTGAGGATGTTGATGGCGCCCAGCTGGTATCGGGCCCCGTGCTTTCCTCGTCTCTTGCATGCTTTATCGTATCGGTACCCTTCCACTTCCAGTGGTCGGCGTGCCCATCTGCGAATGAAAGGGTCGTCCCGTCCCCGTGCCTGACCGGAGGGCTGTCAAACCATGTCTCTTGTAGATACCAGACGGCGTAGGCATCCGAAGTCATATAGCCTTCATCGATAAAAACGAGTCTGAGGGTAGGCGACGGGTTGGTAATTTCGCTCATATTCTTTACGTGCGCGCCGCGTACTCCCTGAGTCCAGGTATGGTTTACGGCGTTCATGGAGAACATGATAGCGTATGTCAGCGCCTGTGGCAGGCCATTGTCGAGACGCCTGCCAGTCGGGCACTTGTACATCTTGACGTCCTTGACATAAGGCCACAAGGCGCCGTCTTTGATTCCTTGAATCTGAACATCAGGGTCTGTGGTACTAAACGAGTCGATCCAGGCAAGTTCTTTTCTATGGTCGCCCCACGCCAGGTTCTGATTGCTAAAGCCTATGGCGCCATTGACGAGCTTCCCGTCGTTATCATCGGCATACATAATCCATGCAAGTCCCAACTGCTTGAGATTGCCAAGGCACACCGCACGCTTGCCCTGTTCCTTGACGCGGTTCAGTGCCGGCAGCAATATGGCCATCAGCACCGCGATAATGGCGATTACGACCAGGAGTTCTATTAATGTAAACCCTCTTCGTTTACCCATAATTATACTCCTTAACCTTAACTCTCGGCACTCCGTTGCATGGTCCTGATATGTTGCACCCGATCCTTTTCTTTATCACCTCTATTATATAATACCACAATATTATACCGCAAACACGGTTGTTTTGCAAATTATTTTAATCCGAGTATTGATTATTAGACTCACTGATTCTCTACACTTAATATTCCATCTCAATACTTCATAACAAATAATGAATTGAAATCTCCTCTGCTCATCA
>CAZIAN010000588.1:0-3165 GCA_964537355.1 uncultured Pirellulales bacterium
GCCTGCGGGCATCCCGGCGATACGGCATCCAAACCAGTCCGAAGAACTCCAGCGTCATGTCGCTGCTTTTCGGTTTGACGAGAATTTCCTGGATGTTTTCGCTGTCAGGATCAAAAGTGGCTTCGATGCGTTCAATATCCTCCTGTAAGCGCTGGTCGAGTTCTGCGAGCCCTAGTTTGGTCGCCTCCAAGGTCTCCTGGGCTCGGTGGACATCCATGGATTCTTTGCGAACCCGGCTGGCGGAGCGCATGGCGGTGCCGAAGCGCCCGGCGGAGCTTGCGCTGACGGCTTTGCGCCCCAAAAACGCCCCGAGAATCGCGGTGCCGAAGGAGATCGCCGTTTGAATTTTACTGGATTGTGACTGTTCCTTTTCACGCATCATGGCCTGCTCAGCCCGCATCAAGCGATTGTTGAGTGTGTTAAATTTGGAGCTGTATCTGCGGCGCAGTTGCTCGACTTCCAGATCGCGTTTTTCGCGCGCGGCCTGGGCCAGGCCGGCCAAGAATTCGCCTTTGGTCTCCTGTGGATTGCTGGACAAATTAAAGCGTTTGGAGCGGTAGATGAGCATCGGCCGATTCTGACGCACCCAGCGGAGGAAATCCTTGTTCCACTCGGCATACTTTTTGGCATTTTTGGCGACTGCCGGCAGATCAGCGAAACACGGCCCGGCCAAGGGTTCAGTTTCCAAATCAGCTGGATCCAGGGTGATTTCTTGGGCCATATCCCAATCCAAAGCAACCGCCCCTTCCGCCAGCATGGCCGCCAGGGCCAATTTATGGGATGCTGACACTTTATACGTGGTGCTGGAATAGTGGACATCGATCCAGCCTGCCAGCGCCGGAAAGTACTCCAGTCCCTGGCCTGCCCCGGATGCCGGCAGGTAATAGACATCGATTCCCGGAGGCATGACCGGCGGGTTATTTACTGCCGGTGCAGTTTGAACCGCCGACGTCAACGGTGCCGTTCCGGGAGCGGGCACCTGGTCTTTGCGGCCAGCCATCAAGGTTCTTATATGCTCACGGGTGAGAGGTCCTCGCAGATAGGACATCGCCCAACGGGTTTGAAATGTCACCGGCGCGGTTTCATGGACGTTATTGAGTAAAAATACCCGTTTTCCGAGGCCGGCGAGCGTTTCCTCCATCCTGGCCCTGTCAAATCCGGTTCCGGCGGCAGCACCTTCCAGACCTTCCATTACGCGTTGTTTGTCGCGATCGGTTTGCAGACGTCCAATGAACCAGGTTCCCGTATTGGATAACCCTTTGTAATCCAGATCTACCGGGTTTTGAGTAGATAGGACGACGCCGAGTCCGAAGGCGCGGGCCTGTTTGAGCAACGTGAGAAGAGGGGCCTTGGAAGGCGGATTTTTAACCGGCGGGAAGTAACCAAAAATCTCGTCCATGTACAAAATGGCCCGCAGGCTGGTGGTTCCGGGCTGACTCCGCATCCATGCCAGAATCTCATTCAACAGCACTGATACAAAAAACATTCGTTCGGAATCCGACAGGTGACTGATCGTAAAAATCGACGCCCGAGGCTTGCCTGCTTCGGTGTAAAGCATACGGTTGATATTGATGGGTTCGCCTTCCAGCCAGGCTTCAAAGCCCGGTGCCGCCAGCAGGTTGTTCAACCGCATGGCCAGTTTAAAACGATCCTTGGACGGATAGAACGATTCCAAATCCATAATGCCGATGCGCTCGAAAGGCGGTGACTGGATGGAACGGATCATTGCTGCCAAGTCCAGTCCGGTTCCCGTTGCCCAGGTAGACTCGATGATATTTGATACCAGGATGTGCTCTCTGCTGGTAATGGGATCGGCCTCAATGCCCAGCAATGCCAAAAGAGCCGTAACCGTACTTTGAATTCGTTCGCGCAGCAGGTCTTTTTCTTCCATAATACTATCCGACGGAGGCGCAAAATTGCGCAAAACGCTTACCGGCAGACCGGCACTGCTGCCCGGCGTATAAACCATTACATCGGCCGCTGCTTTCAATCGGGCGATGCGATCCGGATCCTGGTCCCATTGGGCCAAACCGTTGCGCCAAAGCGTGGCTTGTTTGGCGGCGAACTGGTCCGGAGTGAGGCCGGCGTTCAGTGCATCCTGCTCATTGATCCAGGGACGAAAATCGTCGGGCTGCAATTGCGGAAAATTCAGCAACAAATTAGGCAAATCCCCTTTGGGATCGATGGCGATCACAGGAATGTTGTCAATCAGGGCCTCTTCCAGCAGAGCGATGCCAAGACCGGTCTTGCCGCTTCCCGTCATGCCGATGATGACCGCGTGGGTATTCAAATCTTTGGAGTCATACAGCACGATATCGTCTCGAAGCTGCTGTGAGGGCATGTCGTATAACTTGCCTAGATAAAAGGCGCCGAGTTTTTCGTATGCTTTCATGGGTTAACCTCCAAAATGATTGATGGATTCCCGGCCGGGTATTTTTTACACCCCCGTAGAGGTGTCATTATGACACTCTCAACTCTATGAATCCAGCCCGGATTGGCCTGAAGATATTGATATAGTGGATCGTGCGTACGTGGACTTTAACTGGTTGTGGTCCATTCATCAAACGCGCGCTTTCTTCGTGACGCGATTGGAAAAATCAATCCGATGGAGCGGGTGGTTTCTCATAAAGTCGATAGGTCCTCATGCCTGCGCTGTGACCAAGAAATACCGCTCTCCAGCAAGCGGGTAAAATAAAACCTCAGGGCGAAAACCTTCTATGGTGCTTTTCCTAACCGTAGTGAAGACCCAAATATGGATTGCCATGGTGGTTTACCTGGTGCCGACTATATTGAAAGAGGAAGTATAATTTGGAATCTATAATACTATTGAGCTTTAGATTATCAACTTGAATTTTACACTTTGTAAAAAAAATGGACAACAATATCTCTCTCAGTTCGTGCTATTATTCCAAATAAATTTTAATAATCTTTGTTATATTATGTAGTTACTCAGCCTCGAATAAGTCTAAGGTTGGGCATGGTTATTGCGTATTGAACAATCACAAATCAAGCACAAAAAAACAGAAGAAAGGAGATTATTGTGGAATCACATGTAATTATTGTTGGTGGAGGGCCTGCAGGTATCATAACAGCCCTCACGGTTAAAAGCGTCTATCCTGGAAAATCTGTGCTGGTCATCAAGGAAATCGGGGACAGTGTCATTCC
>CAZIAN010000589.1:0-3165 GCA_964537355.1 uncultured Pirellulales bacterium
CTGGCTTCACAAGGATTTGCTGAGGAAAAGCTTACGGTAAAACCCCTAAGTTTGACATATGCAGTCTGGACAAACATATTTGATCACAGTATAATAATGAAATATTCTTACGGATTATCAAACACAGTTTTTTCTGGAGCAAACAGCGTTAAGAATCTGCTTTGGTTGTTAATGGTATTATGATGAGATACAATATTTTATTTTATGCCGTAATCCTGACAACACCAGTGACATTTGCAAATCTTCCCTCCATCGAAACTCTCGACAACGGTGTTTTCAGACAGTCCCTGGAATCTCTGCCTCAAGAATTTGACAATATTGAAGAAATCATATTTGTCCAACGAGGCGGGTACGAAGATCCGCACTGGTATGCAAATATTGGCTACTTCTGTGACAATGAGAATGATCCTGCCTATACCACGGGTGCACAGCTTTGCAAACTAAACTTAAAAACCGGCAAGATTACTATCCTGTTAGAAGCAGCCAAAGGCTGTATCCGCGATCCTAAGGTCCACTACGATGCAAAGAAAATCATTTTTGCCTGGCGAAAAGAGAGCTTGCAGAATTACAATCTCTATGAGATTAACATCGACGGTACCAACATCCGCCAGATTACTTCAGGGCCTTTCGATGATTATGAACCCGAATACCTCTCCGACGGCGGCATCGTTTTCATCTCGACCCGTGCCCGGAGATGGGTTGGATGCTGGATAACCCAGGTCGGTACGATCCACCGCTGCGACGGAGACGGCAGGAATATTGAAATGCTCTCATGCAACATCGAACACGACAACACGCCGTCTGTGCTGCCCAATGGACAAATTCTCTATATGCGATGGGAATACGTCGACCGCTCTCAGGTAGAGTTCCACCATCTCTGGACGATGAATCCGGACGGCACAAATCAGGAGATATACTACGGCAATGAAGTTTCATGGGGAGTGTTCCTCTCCTGCCAGCCAATCCCGAACGACGAGCGCGTTATGGGGATATACTCACCCGGTCACGGACACCGTGACCATTACGGCTGGCTGTCCTTCTTTTCCAAAAAATACGGCCCCGATGATCCGCGTGGACTTGAACATATTCTGTTTCCATGGGGCAAAGGATACCTTGCCGACCCCTGGCCGCTCAGCGCGGAAACCATACTCGCCGCCGAACTGGGCAAATCTCGAATTGTTTTCGTTACAAAGAACAAAGACGACGACAAATACACGCCGCATGCAATTTACGAAATAAAGAACAATGAAAAGAAATGGATCACCCAATCGCCCCGGCCCATCATAAAACGCACGCGTGAAAGAATCATCGCAAAACGTTCCGATTCGACCAACTCCACCGGAACGCACATAATGGTTGACGTTTATAATTCGCAGAACTTAAAAGGAATCAAACGCGGCGAGATAAAAAAGCTGCTCATTATCGAAACCCTTCCCAAACCTGTCAACTTTTCCGGAGGGCCGGATACATTAAGCTGGCTCGGTTCATTCAATCTCGAACGAATTCTTGGCACTGTTCCTGTTGAATCCGATGGTTCGGCGTATTTTGAATTGCCCGCTAACCGTCCCGTTTTTTACGTCGCACTCGACGAGAATGATCTTTCGTGCAAACGAATGCAGAGTTTCACATGCGTAAGGCCCGGCGAAACAACGTCCTGCATCGGATGCCACAACTCACGGAGCCATTCAAACGCAAATCCTGGAAACATAAACAGGATTATGGCGGTACAGCGGCCTCCTTCTAAGATACAAAAAATCGAAGGTATATCCGGTGTGCCGGACTTTGTACGAGATGTCCAGCCGGTGCTCGATAAATATTGCATCGGATGCCATAACACTGAAAGACGAGACGGACGCCTCTGTCTCGAAGGTGACATGGGAGCCACATATTCAATAAGCTACTATTCACTTGCCATGCGAAGCCAAATCGGCGACGGGCGTAACGGGCTCGGCAACCAGCCGCCACGCTCCCTCGGTTCAAGCGCATCACCCTTGCTTCGCAAGCTCGAAGGAGGCCATTACGATGTAAAGGCCTCCCGCCCAGACTGGCTGAAAGTCTGGGCCTGGACCGAGGCAGCCGCACCATTTTGCGGAACGTATGGCGGTCTTAGAAATCAGAAACAGCAGAATACAAAAGTCGGCATCTTCGCGAGCCAGGCCGGCAACGTTCTCAATAAACGCTGCTACTCCTGCCATAATCCCAACGGAAAAGGGCCGCAGAATCGTCTTGTCGAGAACTTTGACTGGGACGAACGCAGAAAGCTCATAAGCCGTCCCACCGGCCGGTATGAACGCCTTGTCCTGGAGGACGATCCGGCACGTTATTTTTCCTGGAATGTTTTGATAAACGCAACCCGGCCGGAGAAATCCGCGGTTTTGCTTGCACCGCTCGATAAAGAAGCGGGGGGGTGGGGGATATGTCCTGACGTCTTCAAGTCCAAGGACGATCCCGACTATATTGTAATGTCGGCAGCGGCGGTGGACTGGCAGGCCGAATGGAAAAAATCCTGCGCATTTGGTTCTCCGACTTTCCAGGTAAACCATCAGTATATACGTGAAATGGCGCGTTTTGGAATTCTGCCGGAAAATGCTCATGCAATGGATGTAGATCCATACGAGACCGACCGGCGATACTGGGAAAAGTTTCATTATAAACCTGAGACATATCAACATATCAGCAGGACATTTGAGCCGGGCATCGAAGGAAAAGTTGGCCGTTAACATCTGCAAGTAATTTTTGCCCAAAATTGGGTTTGAATTGGCTTTATTTTTTGGCCCCTCCAGCAGAATAAATTCTTGCAATTGCTTGTCATGTCTAAGGTTATGTTCATTTTGTCATTTCCAGAATTGGGTTTGTTTTGCATAAAAAGCTTATAAATTCGTACGTAATCTTTCGTAGGTTTCCTTTTCGGGGCTTTGGATTGTTCGTTTAACCTGTCTTTTTCATTAAACACTGATAAGACCATGTCAATTAGAGAATTAGCGAATTTGTGAATTAGTTAATTGGTTATTTCATATTTCAGATTTCAGATTTCAACTTGTCCCCCGACCCCCGGCAGAAAAACAGGTAAGCACACCCGAGGGTAAACTCCAAAGCAAGTAAGCTCACATCGAGGGTAAACTCAGGGAGTAAAAAACACTCCCTCTATAATTAGACGGGTGGACA
>CAZIAN010000590.1:0-3164 GCA_964537355.1 uncultured Pirellulales bacterium
CGCCGGCCTTAAGAATATCGACACCGGCCATGCTGGCCAGCGGCTGGCTGGAGCAAACAATGCCGTTTTGGCAAACAACTGTCGAACGGTTTTGGTTTCTATATTTAAGTAAATCGCGGTCGATATAGGCACTGCTGTCTTTTGTATCAGCAGCATCATTTCCGGCTAATGATATATTGCTTCCAAGAAGTGCTGATGTGCAGGCACTACTTGTATATTTAAGAAATGAGCGTCGCTTCATGGGCTTCTCCTCATTATGATATTCAGTATTCATGAAGACTAATTTTTCTGAGCGAACTTATTGTACCTTAACAAACATGAAAGTCAAGTTAGGTTCGTATGTAAACGTATGTGCTGCGAATAATATTTGTATTTTATGGTTGATAAGATGTATCGATAGTCCATGTGCGTGAGGTACTCGGATTTTCTTCACTTTGCCAGATGCCGGCGGAATTCTTACCTATTACATAAACGGTATAAGATTGTCCATTAAGCAGGTCTGTCAATTCGATAGGAACATCAACGGATGCCTCCTGACTCCATGGGTCGCTATTAAGGCGATACATGTAATGTGTAATGCCTGGTCCGCCAACGAACAGTGTGGCATCGGTATGATAAGTTAGCTCATCGGGCTCACCGCAGATAGCAGCACCGCCGGGCACATAAGCTCCCATGTCGAGGCCGCAGGATCCGGTACTAATCGCCGGAGATAATGCTTGTAAATGAAAATCGGCATTTGGGTCAACAAAGACAGGATCAGCGTCGATATTGCCTATACCGAGGTAGTGCAATGTTTCAGGAAGAATAGAGCGGTTGACGGTAATATCTGTAGTGTCAATTACCTCATCAAAAATAAGTTCTGTATTCCAGAAAATGCTGCCGACCACATATACGCCCCGGCCGGGGCCTCTGGTTTGGCCGGGCAGTTCGAAATATAAAGCTGCTTTATTTATATCAACCACAGTATTATTTTCGAAAGTTACAAACGAGTCTTCCTTGATAAGTGCAACGTGGTCGTTATTGCAGAAGATATTGCGGACCATACAATAGTCTTTCTCACTACCGGCAGAGAGTACATTTGATTCACCAGGATCAGTGTTGTGAACATCCTTGTGGTAGTGCATAAAAACATTACCTTCGATATGGGCATCTGCCTCAAGGTCGAGAGCGTCATCGCCCCCGCCCATAAAGACATTATCAAAGATTTGCATGATAGGATTCGGGCGGGATGGACCGTTAAAGTCAATCGCATCATTGTGTCCTTTAGTTGTTCCGAAAATATTATTTTCGATTATGAAGTAACCGTTTTCTGGGATACCGCTGCCCCATATATGTTCACTGCGATTGTCGGTAGTTGGAGGTTCATTCGGGCCGAATATATCAGTGAAAACGCAATTGGAAACAATCAGAGACGAATTATTCGTGCTGATACGGCGAAGGTCGGTATTGTCTAATGTAACGTGGTCGAGCAGAAGGTTTGAGTTTTCAATACCTATCATTCCATTGTTGGAGCGACCATATTCGACAACGGCATATGTGATGCGGTTGTCGCCGGTAGTATTGGTGAAATGAATGCCATCCCATGTGCTGTCAGTTCCAGGTGTGCGTGTAAAGTGAATCAACTCATACTCAGAACCCTCGGCGATAAGCCGGCCTTTAATAACAATTTTTGCGTCCGGCTCAAAGAAAACCGTAGTGCCTGGCATTATACTCAACTCAACTCCAAAGGGAACAGTGAATTCTCCGGTTATACAGTAAGTACCATCATCAGGTGTCCAGGTGGTGTTCTCGGTCAAAATCCCATTTCCATTGGTCGGTAAATCGGTCTGTTCAAATTGGTAATATCCCTGAACACTGGCAACGCCGTTATCCTTACCCGCATCGATACATGGAGAATTTTCCTGTAGGTTATAGTTATTGTTTGCCGAATCAACGAAAAGCGGGTCATGGTTGAGGTTGTCAATGCCTGGCCATGTTTCACCTATATCTGAATAATCGATATGGATGTCTGCTGGGTCATAGTCCGTATAGACCGGATTAGCGGCTAAGATAATGGAATTTGTTATGAAATATTCGATTAAAGGGTCGGTGGGATTATATTTGTTAAAAGATTGAATTCCGAAATCATTGCAAACGACCGTAGCATGATTTAGAAAGACCCGGGCACTGCTGCGACTACCGGCCTTGGCTGAGATACCGATATCATTGTTAACAATCAGCGCGTAGTCAATCGTGACCTGGCCGTCAAAGACACTGACGCCTTTATCGAAGCAATCGCGAAATATGTAATCCTCTACCAGGACAGTCGAGCCTAATGTATCAAGCCCATCGTCGTCTGTCTCCGCTATTACACCGCGCCGAAGTGTTACATTCTGTCCGGTACTTTGACCGTGAATATAAATACCATCGTCGTCATCCTGTCCGAACATTTCTGTAATCCAGCTATCCTCGAATAATAAGGCGGTGTTGTTCATCTCAGGTCCCATTACCGACCTGGCCAATTGGCAGTTGCGGAATGTCAGGTCCGAGTCGGAGGATGACTGCATAATTTTGCCGTCATTATCGGTGATAGAGACATAGTCGAAAACGATATTAGAACCCACCGACCGGATAGCTGGGCCAGAACCTGTATGCCCCCCGCCGGGTGAGTGTCCTGCACGTGTGATATTTGTGTATTGATATATCGACGGTGATGAGTAGTCATGGTGGATTTCTCCCCAGGCCCGAGCTGGATTATAGGCTGTAAATGTAATCGGTGCCAGGGCAGTGCCGAGAGACTTGATTGTTCCTTTCACGTCGATGTCAGTTCCCGCTGAACCGCTGGTTACCCCGTCGAGTAAAATGAGGGTACCAGGTTGGATAGTCAGTGTGTGGTTGCTGGGAACCAGCAGGTCATCTGTTATATGGATAATACCGTCCCAGATAGTGGAACTGCCGACAAGTGTGCCGGAAATGTTTGTTACTGGTTCATTACTCAGGTCAAGTAATAAGCGGCTGCTTTCAGTACCATTGACGTTGGCTGTCAATGTGAAGTCGCCACGGCCTATAAATGTTATCAGCGCACTTCCTAAACCATTGCGTAACACAATCCGGCTTGTGGAAATATTGACATCAGGATTATCAACAGACAATGTTGCTGCGGCATCCCATAAGTCACGTTCAAT
>CAZIAN010000591.1:0-3164 GCA_964537355.1 uncultured Pirellulales bacterium
CAGAAATTTCGGCAAGGCTAAGGTTTGTGGTATCATGCTCGGCCATGACCACTACGCCTACGAAAATCCGAACTTTCGGAAATTAATCGCCCGCGCTATAAGATGGACCGCCGGCCGACTTGATTAACTTCTATTGACATTTTTGAACGGAGTGAAGAATCTTGTTGATGCCAAAGACGGGATTCTTCGCTCCGCTTTTTTGCGCTCAAATTGAAAAGCAGCGTTATCTTCCTGTTGAAAAAAGTGCTTGTATCGGCATCTGAGACGGGACTGATAAATATTTTTGAATTATTTTATTTTTTTCTTGCATTCTCTACAAATGTAGAGTAGTCTCGGCAAAGTTAAAGATAAGGAGATTTCTATGGCGAAGAAAAAATATGAGCTTACCGGGGCCGAGTGGGCGATTATCCAGGCCGTCTGGGAAAACGAGCCGTGTGCCGCCCCTGCCATTCAGGAAAAGCTCGAAGCCCAAAAGAACTGGACCTACAGCACCGTCAAGACCCTGATGGACCGGATGGTAACCAAAGGCCTGCTGAAAACAGAGAGAATCCGCAATCTCATTCTGTACCGCTCAGTCATCACAAAATTGCAGGCACAAAAAAGCGAGGTTATGCGCACGGTAAAAAGGGCCTTCGATGGGGCACTTACACCGATGATGCAGTTCCTGCTCGACAACAATGCTCTCTCGCAAAAGCAGCTTAATGAGCTTGAGGCGCTCATTAAGAAAAAACGCATTAAGGGCCGCTCAGCCAAAAAAAAATAGTTTCGTTGTAACAAAAGCTCAATGCGTCCGTCTTATTAGATGGAGAACATATCATGAATGCGATATTGGAGCTGATTAATTCGGCGGGTTTGAAGTTTGTGGAATTCGCCCTGCCTATGTTCGTTCAATCCGTCGTTCTGATTGTAATTTTACTGTTGGCCGATTTTGCGCTGCGCAAAAAAGTCCGTGCCGTCTTTCGATACTGGATATGGTTGTTGGTACTCGTAAAGCTTGTTCTGCCGACCTCGCTCTCATCGCCTTTGAGCCTTGGATACTTCTTTGGCGACCGACTAACCTATGTGGACACATCCGATTCTCCAGCAGAGCCGCAGGCAAGCCTTGCCGAGCTGGCGCCGATTAATGTTCCACCATTTATCGACCTTACAAATATAGAAACCGACAGATTCACACCGGCTGCGCCGCCGATTATATCGGAAGTAAAGCCGGCGGTGACAAGTCCGGCTGATACGCCGGCTATCCAGGTTACACCATTGTCCTGGCAGGGTGCTGTACTTCTAACCTGGCTGACTATAGTAATGGCAATGGTATTATTGTTATTACAGCGTGTGATTTTTGTGAGGGGTCTTGTCGCTCAGGCCAAAGAGGCAAACGGTATTATGGCCGATATGCTTGAATCCTGCCGAAGCTCTATGTCTGTGAAAAGAAAACTCGGCTTAAAAATATCCGCCAACGCCGCCAGCCCCGCGGTCTGCGGATTATTCAGACCTGTGATTTTGGTTCCGCAAAATCTGGCATCGTCTCTGACTGCCTGCCAGCTAAGGGCTGTCTTGCTGCACGAGCTTGCTCATATCAGACGCGGCGATTTATTTGTGAATCTGGCCCAGACTGTTTTGCAGATTATCTATTTCTATAATCCCCTGCTCTGGCTGGCCAATTGCATAATCCGCAGAATTCGTGAGCAGGCGGTCGATGAAATGGTGCTGGTGGCGATGGGCGAAAAGGCCCCGCAATATCCCCAGACTCTGGTAAGCGTTGCTAAGCTGGCGTTTCATCGCCCGGTTTTGTCTTTGCGATTGATAGGCGTTGTTGAATCCAAAAGCGCGCTGTCCGTCCGAATCAAACATATCCTCAATCGCCCGATGCCGAAAAAAGCTAAACTCGGAATTCTCGGCCTAATGGTTGTTATCATCATCGGCGCAATCCTGCTGCCGATGGCAAAGTCTATGCCGGGCCCGCCTGGACTGGTTATCAAAGGAGTAGTCAAAGATGCTCAGACAAATGAACCTATAGCAGGGGCAAGAGTTTTCGATGATGGCTACGGCCCCGAGCCGAAATGGGAACAAATCGGCCCTGACCAGCGCTGCCAGTGGGGTGCGATCACAAACTCAGCCGGCCAATACAGCTTCCTTACCTGGCCAGAACATCATACCATAAAGGTAGAAGCTCCCGGATATAAAGCTCAGCACCGAAACTTGTACAGCGGCCATTTTACTTTCAATAAAAAAGACCAGGAGATTTTCGACTTTACACTCTCGTCGGAGTTTAAAACCACACTCCCCAATGGCGTAACAGTTGAATTAATTGGCATCTGCGAGCATCCCAGCCAAGGCACACAGTGGTGGCGGCCGGATGGTGGCATATTGGCTCCAGAACATATTCCATCTGACCATTCAGGTGTGACGATCAAGCCTGATGAAACCGAGCAGGCTCGAGAACTGGCCCTGCATTTTTCCGGCCCCGGTGTTGAGTACATGTCTTTCAATTGGAAAATTAATAATGCAACTTCAACACTAAGCTCTTCGCTTCCGTTTTATAAGACCGAAAAACGAGAAAAACTAAAACCTCAGCGCAATATTGTTGTTAGGTTATCTCAAAATATTGAAACTCTCTGCTTTAGTGTTGGCGTTGCTGTCGGTGAATGGAAAAGAGTAGCCTTTGGAGGTGATGGAAGAACAATGAGTAGCACTAACGATTCTCTGACCGATAGTTCTGTCATCTTTAATGAGGCTATCAAAATAAATGATAAGGTGAGACTGAGCGCTACTCATTTACTTGGTGGTGATTATGATTGCCGCATTATGGTTGTTGGTAAAGACGATAAACTTCACGAACCTGCAAGAAACTCCAACAGCTCCAACAGTGGAAGCGACATGCGTCTTTGCACAAGTATTTTTAATGTATCACAGGATCAAATAAAATATATTATGTTGCAGACTCGACCTTACCAAAGGGTAACTTTCAAAAACGTCTCTCTTAAACCGAATGTCAAAACCGATGTCCAGGTCGAGCTTGGAAATACTGATACAATAGACTGGGTAATCGAAGATTACGGACAAACGAGGCTCTTGTCGGATAAAGAGAAACCTAAGACCGACAACTGGGTTTCAGTCTGGGGAAATATGGTAAAAAACAAAGGCCGCTATCTTGTACCTGACAGAGG
>CAZIAN010000592.1:0-3158 GCA_964537355.1 uncultured Pirellulales bacterium
CAGCGGAATATCAGACGTTACTAATGGCAAAATATGTTGACGGTTTAACAATAGAAGACATCGCCGAAGAAACGAATGGTTCATCGGTGGCTGTTCGTTCGAAACTAGCCCGAGCCAGGAAGGCCTTTCGCCAGGTTTTTAAGAAGTTGACGCATTCTACGCCCGGCATATTGGAGATGGCACCATGAAATTTGATAAAAATAAACAATCAGATGATGAGAGGTTCAACTCTCTGCTTTCTTCCGTGGGGCGTAAGAGCGTTGCACCTGACCGTGAGTTCCTGAGCAAACTAAAGGAAGAATCTGTAAAGACATTTGAGGCAAGCTCACGAAAGCAGTCAGGACAATTAAGGGAATCTACTAACTCTATTTCAATGTGGAGAAAAATTATGAGAAGTCCGATTACAAAAATAGCCGCTGCGGCGGTGGTAATAACAGGAGTGCTTGTAGCAATGCACTTTGCGGGTTTATCCACATCGACAGTGACATTTGCAGATGTTATTAAACCAATTCTAAATGCCCGGACTGCTGTATTAGACATTATCATTGGAAATGAAGAAGCAGGCGGGCCGGTTATCCGTGATCAGATAAAGGGTTCGCGAATCAGAAGAACTTTGTCAAATATTGAAGATGCTGTGAGCATTATTGATCTTGAGACAAGCAGGATTTTGTCACTTACTCTTTCCAAGAAAGAAGCGGCATATGTTGACTTGAAGGGACTGCCTTCGATGCCGAATTATATGGACTCGCTAAGGAATGTTATTAAAGAATTGAAGGAGAGCCCTGGTTTTGAGGTCGAAGAACTTGGCAGACAGGAAATCGACGGACAGGAAGTTGTCGGATTTTTAGCCAGGCATCCCAAGGCAGAAATCACAATCTGGGCCGATCCTGAAACGGCGCTGCCTGTGCGGATCGAACAGGTGAGCGGGCAAATGAAGGTCATCTGTAAGAATGTCCAATTCGATGTACCAATGGACGAATCTCTGTTCAGTATGGATGTGCCGGAAGGATATAAAATGCAACAGGTCGAGCTTGACCTGATGGGTTCTACTGAGGAAGATTTTATCGAAGGACTTCGTATCCGTGCTGAATTGTTTGACGGTGAGTTTCCCGATGGTGTTGCTGTTGAAGATTATCTCAAACAGGCACCGGAAATTGCTGGAAAATTGAAAGAACGCGAGATGACCAATGATGAAGAGACTGAGATTGGGATGAAGCTTAGTCGACATTTGCTGTTCATCAGGTTCTTCAAGGGCCAGGGACAGTGGCATTATGCGGGCAGTGGTGTGAAGCTTGGTGATGCCGAGACGGCGATATTCTGGTATCGCCCGGAGGGGTCAGAAACTTATCGTGTCATCTATGGGGATCTGCGTGTTGAGGATGTCGAACCGGAGAATTTGTCAGAGCCGATTTCAACAGAAGAAACAGTCGAGAAAAACATGGCCTATCAGCAATGGTCAAAACCTGAGTTTGTCGGCACTCAGGAAGATTTGTGGCACGTTACAGTATCGGGTGATATCAGTGTGCGTTCTGATCTGACGCTACTGAAAGGACCTGAAGGGGCAAGCCTCATACCCATAAGTCTGCCCTATGCCAGTGGGAAGCTGATATCGGTGACATTGAATGAGGTTGTTATCCCCTTTAGGGAGTTGGAGGCAGGCCGGTATGAGTTAGAGCTACCATCGAAAAAGCTTTTGACTGGCCAAACGAAAATTAGTTGCAAGTGGACTCTGTCTTTAGATATGCTTGAAAAAGTCGATAAAGCCGATTATAGTTACCGAACCGTATTAAAGAGTCTTTTGCCAGTCGTTTCCTACAAGCTTAGGGTTTCACTGGCGCCTGACAGTGGTTTTGAATTTACAAAAGATCCTTCAAAGAAGCGGATTGCTCCATTTACCTGGAATTCACCCAAACCTGAGGACTATTTTGGTTCGTGTGGTATCCAAATTCGAAAAAGCAATTAGGTACGGTTTTGCAAGCTGATTAAGGCCGGGTTATAGCCCGGCCTTTTTTAAGCGCTTATCGTTTTGGGATTTAATCCTTTTTGGGTGTTGGTTTTTGTGAGACACCTTCAACTCCGCCGCCGTAATAGGGATATTTATCGAATACATCTCCCCGACCTAAAATACGGGGGTCCCTGGTTGCTTTCAGTTCGGTTAACAGGTCGGCGGCGAGCCTGCTTTTTGCCATGGCATATTCAGGCTTTCCGGCTACATTATTCAACTGGTCGGGGTCCTTGTGAAGGTCATAAAGCTCCTCGGCGGGACGTTTTCCAAAGGCAAGCTCGAAAAGTTTGGTGACCTGCGGCTCGTTTCTATATTCCAGCATATAGGATTTTGTCGGAGCCGCATCAACGTCGGCATAGCCATAAAATGTGCCGAGCGGTTTGGATATGACTATTTCCGTTGGCTGAGCATAACCTTTGGCAGCGCCGGAGGGCCAGCGGTTCGGTTTGAAGTTGCGGATGTAGAGGAAATCGTGTGTCCGTATCGCCCGCATCGGATAGCCGGCAGCGCCGGTTTCCTGGGCGGGTACGTGACGCTCTTTGCCGGTAAGGACGTGGTTGCGTTTGCGGTCCACCCGGCCTGATTTATTCGATGTCAGCACGTTCATAAAACTTCGAGCTGTCATATCGGCGGTTGGTTTCAGACCGGCGGCTTCGAGGAACGTTGGCGCCAAGTCGGCAAGGCTGATAAAGTCTTCTACGGTCCGGCCGCCTTTGAAAGCCGCGGGCCAGCAAATAGCGAGAGGTACATTGGTGCCCAGGTCATAAAGGTTGCTTTTGCAGCGCGGAAACGGCATACCGTTGTCGCCGGAGATGGCAACTAAGGTATTATCCAGTTCGCCATTTTCCTGAAGGGTTTTCAGAAGCTCGCCGACCTCGGTATCGAATCGCTGAACCTCCCAGTAGTAGTCACATATATCCGTGCGGACTTCCGGGCTGTCAGGGAAGCATGCGGGCACTTCAACGTCCTGGAGATTCATACCGCTATTGATGCCGGACTGCCACTTATAGGCCCTGTGCGGGTCCTGGCTGCCGAACCAGAAGCAGAATGGTTTGCCCTGCGGACGGGCTTTCATAAATTCTGTGAAGTTTTTGTACTGCGGCCCGGCGGGATTGCGTGTTCGCCCGCCCGGTTCATTGTAGCCGGGTCCCCA
>CAZIAN010000593.1:0-3148 GCA_964537355.1 uncultured Pirellulales bacterium
ATCGACTATTGCTTCTGTGAAAGCTTTTGCCAAAAAAATCGGAATGTTCGGGTCGAATGGACCGTTGAAGGCTTTTGAAGCAAAGCCGGGGGCAAATCCGCCGGGACCAGAGTGATTGTGGCTGGCATTAAATAGAATTTCATTTGCTGTAAGCGGCGTCTGTTTTGAGACACTGGCCCAAACCAGCTCGACTACGTTCTCGGGGATAATCAGCATATCCGCACCGACAATAACGGCCGTGTCCGTGCCATCGCTGAGAGCCAGTGCCTTGACGAATATTTCATCATGCACACCAGTCGATGGTTTGCCTTTGCGGTCTCCAAAGCCTGCCATAGGAGTACCTGTTGGAGGTATGATAGAACGTGAACTCCAGCCCGCTTCGAACCGGCCGATGTTGGAACTATGGAACAAACGCTTTCTATTTTGTTCGATTGCAGCAATGGCCTTCTTGTAGCAGGACTTATCTTCAAAGCCGCTTTTGTACGTGGGCCAGGGCCCTACAAGAATCACAAAACATCCGGTGACGACAACAAAAAGAGCCGTCAAGAGAAGCAGGATTTTGTATCTACGCTTCATAGAAACACCCTTTACATAAAATAGTCTCACACAACATATAAAAAATCTGGGAAGTTGGCCAGACATCCATTTTTCTTACTCGGGTCCACTATGGTTCGGCAGGCAAATCAAAGAGGTTTACCGTGTGAAATGACTGTAAGTTTCAGGCGGGGGGCAGGGCCATCTCCTGTATCGCATGAGAACCGGACCTGATTCTCTCCCATCGAAAGCACAGGAATTTCGCCGTCCGGTATCACCCGGCTAAGCATTTCACCCTTTGAGTCATAGAGTACGCAGTCATTGCCTTCATTGAATTGGAGATAACTACCCGACTGCATTTCCACCGGGAAAACTATTGATTTACCATTGACAGTCACAACGGGATTCTTCACCGTACAGGCACCCATCGGCATGGCCTTGATCGGGCCGATGATACACTTTGTTTGTTTGTCCTTAGGGAGATTGTTGTACCAGATGCTAAGGGATTCAACCGTGCCAAAATCGATGGTCTCACGGTAGAGGTTGTAGAGCCCTTTGCCGTCGTTCCAAACGTAGTCGCTCCAACGGGCCGATTCAGTTTCTACGAGCGTAAACAGTCTTGGACCGGTGAAATCGACGGTGATATAACGGTCCGCCACAGCACCGTAGGAAATGTGACGCGGGCTCTCAAGCCGGACAGCGATGACCTGTCCCTGTCCGTCCCCATCAATCAAGACACCTATAGCCTTACGCTCTTTTAGATTGAGACAGGGTGAGAACTTGCGGTCGAGCCTGGCCCATGCAGCATTGCGAGGAACCTTGCCGGCATTTGTTGCACTGAAAATACCTGCCCCTTTTAATCCATTGGATGCTTCACCTAAAGACACAGTAACTCCATCTGCAGCGTGCGGTGCTCCTGTAAACTGGTTCGGATCTGAAAGGTCAGCCAGAACTATATTGTTCGCGTCATAATATGATCCGGCAGACATCAATGCTTCAATGCGAAATTTCACCGGCTGCTCACTGAAGGGATTCCTTGCTGTCCATGAAAGGCTCCATGGCTCTGAAGATGAGGTTGTGTGCGAGTCATAGTGAGCCGGGCGGAATCGCCACTTTCCATCTTTGTTGCGAAATAGTGAGAACTCTTTTCCGGGCTCCCGCAATTTCGCTCTGACTTTTTCATCAAATGCGTTGCTTCGGCGGAGTTCTTCGCATGTACGCAGGATATCCACTGTTCGGCGAAACAGCGGTACCGTAGCGAGACGATCACGATTTATCGCACCTGTAAGGGAAATGCCGGCATCCCATCCGATGAGCTTGGCGCCGAGATACTCGATTACGTCAGGATAGGTAGGCTCAACCTGCGGTGGATTAAACTGTTGAAAATTCCACCATCCGAGATGCAGAGGCAGCAGGAGACCACTGTTCACAGAAGCGGCATGGATATCAATGAAGCGTTTGTGCCCTCGCTGAGGATAGTCCCATGCCTGCCATCGGGTGCGAAACTGCCAGAAGTGATGCCACATAGCGCTCATTTCCATGCCCACTGGTTTTTTGAGATGCTTCTGGATTTCAAAAACGAATTTGTCCGCCCAATACCAGCACTCATCTCCTCCTCGCAAGATACTGCTGCCGTCAATAGCGTCGAGGTAAATTCCGTCGAAACCGCATGAGTTCACGATGTCTGCATGATTCCTCGCAATCTCTTCAAGGAGCGATGACTCCGGATCCGGCACAAGAAGGCCGAAGCATTCCTTGAGATGGCGGGCCTTCGTTCCTTTCTTATGGGCAGCCGGCTTCGTTCCGAATGCACCTCGCCGGACCTTCGTGAACCGCCAAGGAGGCTCCTGGCTCACAGCACCGAAGGTAATCAGCTCATCACCAATATGGAGTATGACACTATTGTGCTCGAAAAAACCGGTAACAGTGCTCATGCCATGTGTGGATTCATTGACTGTAATTTCCGCGGCATTGGGATCAATGGCTTCAGCAAGAGTGAAAGTTCGAAAGGCAGCAAGGCGTTTATCAGGAACCGGAGTAACATACTCAGACTGCTTGTCGATGAAAAATGCATAGGTGTGGAAAATAGATCCGATGCCGGCATCATGCAAACGTTTTACAATACTACGGAAAGTATCCCATCCTTCAGGCCATTTCTGTTGATTTAGAACGAAATCGCCGAAGCGGAAAAATGCCCTTCCTCCGTGATGGTCGATTT
Organism: uncultured Pirellulales bacterium; assembly: GCA_964537355.1. GTDB lineage: Bacteria > Planctomycetota > Phycisphaerae > Sedimentisphaerales > Anaerobacaceae > NIOZ-UU13. The sequence continues at coordinate 2,753 of CAZIAN010000593.1, forward strand.
GAGTCACCCCAAGGTTCTTGGCCATCGCTATCCATTCGTCCACATTTGATTCCGTAAGCGAGCCGAAATTGAATAGATATGAGCCGTGGTTAAACGGTACATCATTCGCCCACGGCCCGGCGACCGTGCAGTGCGGCATTTCGTCTGCTTCGGTTAAAACCTGTTTGAGAGCAGTTAGCATCTTGTCCATCGGCATCGCTGCAATCGCTACCTTTGCCCCTTCCATGCCAAACTTATCGCAGCATGATGCCTGCAGGCTTGTCTGAAGTGCGGGCAACTGGTTTACCCGCGTGATGAGATTGAGAGACAGAGCGCACGAACCGAATGACTCATCGGGCCGACCATGCAAAGTAAGCGGAATATTCAGGAACACGAGCGATTCGATGTTATCACCGC
>CAZIAN010000594.1:0-3147 GCA_964537355.1 uncultured Pirellulales bacterium
ATATGCACCTGGGCACCATCGTTATCTAAATGTGTGTATTTGCCTGCTTTTGAACCTATCGTTATCTGCCCGGCATCTCCCTGCCGCTCCGTCTCAAATAGTTTTTCTATTTGCTGACAAACAGCGTCAAAATCGTATTTACCCGGAACCGCGAATATCGTCTGTGAAAGGTTGAAATTGTCCTTTATAATTTGCTTCGTCTTTGCCGTCGTCAAAGCCTTCAATTGGGCAATATCTCCGACAGAACTGCGTCCCAAAGGGCTTGGATAAAACTGCTCCCGCAGCTTGAGCATAACTTTTTGCCGCGGTTCATCATCCAAAGACAGTACCCCATCAAGCGCCAACTGCCTCGCCAATTCGAACTGGTCGAACTCGAGGCTGGGTTTAAGTATAATGTCCGCATACAAATCCAGGGCCTGAGCAAGGTTGCCAGCTTCCAGTGCCGCCCCGACTGTAATATGCGAGCTTCCAATCGAACGGCTGCGAGCCAGGCCAAGCCCGTCGAGTGCGTCACCAAGCCGGCGGCTGTTTTTATCGCCGGCTCCTCTGAAAATCCATTCGGCAATAACACTCCCTGCCCCGCAGCAGCCATCCGGCAGCAAGGACGCCCCGGCCGGCAGCATAAAATCAAACGCCACCGACTCAACCGCCTCCATCGGCTCGCCAAGAAGTACCATTCCATTTTTTAAAACGTGCTTATCAAATTTTTCTGTCATTGGTCGGTTCTTTTCAATATTCAAGGAATTCTGCAAAACGAGGCCGGATTGTACCAGTAAACATAAAATTGTTCAACCGCGAAATAAAAACTCACTGATTCCACCATAAAAGCACATAAAAAAAACACTGCAGAGCAAAAGACCCGGCAGTGCTTCTTCGTTAACAGAAAAAGCGATAACTATTCAAAATCACGAGGCAAGCCATATGGGCCATGAACAACACAGGAGGATTTGCCACCAAACTGCCGGAATTGGATAATCATGTTCTGTTCTACTATACTGCCGTCCCCACGCTTAAAAACAACAGGCACAGCCACAATTTGCCCTATCTTCGAATCACCTGTTTTGAAAATTTGCCCGATCTTTACGACCTCAACAATCCGATCCACTTTACCTGTCCGCAGAATAACAGCGTGTAGAAACTCATCACCCCAGTTCTCTGTAAAGGGAGCAAGCTTCTTTAATTCGTCAAGATCCCCTTCGATAACAGCATTGTACATAGCCTGGATTATCTGCTCGCAAGCTTGCTGCCGGGTTAATCCTTCGGTTGAAATTCCTTTTTGAGGATTACTTAATATACTGATGTTCTGTTCCGGTATTGTTAAAGGTTTTTCTACATAGACCGGATTGCCTGGAACATTCACCTCAAATAGACTATCCGCCAACTCTTCATAATATGTAATCTTGAAGGCGTGAAACACCGGTGGGCCGTTCATATCCATATTACTCCACTGCTTGAGGGAGATCGGCAACTTGGTTCTAACATCAAATTCGATAATCCAGGACTGCGGGCCGTTACTGTCTAAAAGGCTGCACAATAGCGTTGCCCGTTGACGTCCGGTAGCAGGATCCTTGCCTCGCATGATTTTGACTCCATCTACTTTGCTGAGCATTTCGAGCAGTTCCGGGCCAAACCATTGCGAAAATCCAACAGTGACGGCATTTTCGAAATAGACCTTGTTTTGGCTGGGCTCATAGTGGTATGTACTGCCATCTTTGATCCAGGTAATTGCACCATGGCTTCCCCTGACGACTACATCACCGGATTGAGTTCCAATATTATTAGCTCTCATCCAGATTTCGGCCGTACCACTGGGAAAGGTTCCAATCATATGGACAGCTCTAAGGTCTTTAAGGGCCTCGATAGCTTGTTCGATTGCCCAGGCGGGTGAGCTGAGTTTTTCGAAGGCGAAAAATGACAACACAACGCCGATAATAATAATTGCCGCAGCTAATTTGCTTACATTACTTTTCATAATAATTCTCCATATATTCGGCTGTGGAACAGCCGATTGTGTTTGTTTCAACTTTTCTTGTGCCAGCAAAGAGGCATCAATAATTCTCTTGTCCAAATCAGTGGTCGTCTTGACGGCTGATCTCTTCCTCGCACAGAAGTTCTTGATTACGTTTTCTATACTATCCGGATATTTCATTTTTCCACCTCACTGTTCAACAGTGACCTGAGCTTATCCAATCCATAACGGTACCGGCTCTGGATTGTATTGATTGAAACGCCCTGAGATTCGGCTATCGCCTTGAATCTCATCCCGCTCTGAAAATGCAGGATTATTACTTCCTGCTGCTGGTATGGAAGCTGCAATAAAGCCATCTCGATTCGTTCCGATTGTTCCGCTGATATTGCCAGTCGCTGGGGCCCATCACAATCCGAGCCGATAGCCCCCTTATGATTTAGCTGCATAGTACGTCGAGGATTCTCGCGGTTCATATTACGCACGCGATTGGCGATACAGCTCGACAGATAGCTTTTTAAGCTTGTTCGCAATTGAAGTTTTTCCGCGTGCTGTACAAAAGAAATAAAAACATCATGGAGGACATCTTCAGCGGCAGCTTTGTCTCTCGAAAGAGCAATAGCCAATGCTAACAAATCATTTTTGTACTTTTCATAGATCCGCCGCAGAGCATCTGCACTTCCTCGCTTAAATTTCCACACCAGCAACTTATCTTCCAGCATGCCAGATTCCGCCAAATCAGTTTCGAAACTCACGATCGTCAATACTATGACAATTTATTTATGATTTTAGTCTAAAGAAAATTATATTTTTCCGCCAGATTCAAATTTAGCTTCCAAAAGCGAAAAAAAATACTGTCGAGCTAAATGGCCCGACAGCATCTTTGCTTGTGTGGTTTTAGGCTTTATAGTTACTTGTCGTTAGACTCTACCAACTTGAAATCTTTAGGGATTTTGGGTATGAATGTATCGGCGGGCAGCTCAGGGTTCCACTTAAAGTGATTTTTGATTTCTGTTCTCAGTACATTATCATTAAGACTTTGAAATTCTATTCTCACCGGAAGCTTAGTTTTTACATCAAACCACAAGCGGTGCTTCATAAGATCGGGATTATCGCCATATTTCTTTGCGCTAATCTCGAAGCCAAAGCACTCAATTCCTTCTATTTTTTCATTTTCTAAA
>CAZIAN010000595.1:0-3145 GCA_964537355.1 uncultured Pirellulales bacterium
GTAAACGGCTCTGTCGTTGGTAATGCCGATCCTCCTTTTGCCGAGCAAACTATCGTTCACAGCGGCAATCAGTCAATGCCGATGTCCTACGATAACAGTGTTGGTAAATCAGAGGCGACTTATGTCTTGACTTCCAACCGTGACTGGACAGTGAACGGTGTAAACAGTTTAACAATTTGGTACCGAGGCGCTCCGACTAATGCTGCAGAACCGATGTATGTTGTTTTGAATGGCAGCGCGGCAGTCACTAATGATAATCCTGATGCGGCATTGAAAGCCTCCTGGACCCAATGGAACATTGACTTGCAGGCATTTGCCGACCAGGGCGTGAACCTTGCTAATGTAACTTCGATTACGCTTGGCCTTGGTAACAGGAGCAACCCAGTTGCCGGAGGCTCAGGTTTGATTTACTTCGATGATATTCGTCTGTATGTTTTACAGCCGTAAACACCGTAAGCGGCAAATTAGTAATTTATATAAGATGAGGTTTTTAATACCTGTTGAAAAAAATCCCAAGAGGCTGGGATTTTGGCACATGGCCAAAGCATAGTAATTTTTACTCTTTGATGAGGACTATTATGTATAGAAAAATGAGTTATTTAATTTCAATTATTTTTTTGCTGTGTATAGTGCCGACAAGCACAATCAAAGCCGCTGAGACAGGTCTTGTTGGGTGGTGGAAATTTGATGAGGGATTCGGTGATGTTGCCCTGGATTCCAGCGACAACAACAACGAGATGACTCTTATCGGTGACCCGACGTGGGGTACAGATCCTGAGCACCGAGGTATCATGGTTTTTGACGGCGATGACGACCACGCCTACATCGAAGGCACTCCCTTCGAGCTGCCAACATATACCATAGCGTTGTGGTTTCGTATAGATGGAGGCTCCGGTAATAGAGACATCTTGTCGGCAAAGGGACCATCAGGAGTAAATGGCGTTCTTTTAGAGATTCAGGGAGCCGGCACCTTGCGCAATCTGCACCGATTTCCTTTTGCCAGTGGAGGCGGCTCCAACATTTACACCGAAGCCACTTACGACGACGGAGCATGGCATCACGTTGCGGCGCTTAAATCCGCCACTGAAATGATGTTGTATGTCGATGGCCTGCAAGTTGGAGCAGAGCCAGATAGTACTCAGTTCGAGGGACCCCTTGGCGAAATCTGGCTGGGCACCCTTGACCAGAGAATAGACCGAATGCTGCCCGGCGCAATCGATGACGTACGCATTTACAACCGGGTGCTGAGCGAGCAGGAGATTCAGACTATTATGGAAGGGCAGGCAGAACCGCTGGCTTATGCGCCACAACCGGCCAATGCTGTAATATTAGAACAGACATGGGCTAACCTGAGTTGGGGGCCGGGAGACAATGCGGTCTCACACAATATGTACTTCGGAACTAACTTCGATGACGTCAACGACGGTACCGGGGACACGTTTGTCGGTAATACTATGTTAACCATCCAGGTTGTCGGCTTTCCGGGCTTCCCTGCCCCGGACGGCCTACAGTTCGGAGCGACCTATTACTGGCGTATCGATGAGGTTAACGAACTGCACGCGGAAAGTCCGTGGAAGGGTGATGTCTGGAGCTTTACGGTTCCTCCTCAGAAAGCCTATTCTCCCAATCCGCCCGATGGCGCGAGATTTTTAGACCCGGAGCTGACCCTTGGCTGGATGCCTGCATTCGGTACAAAATTAAACCAAATATATTTTGGTGACAATTTTGATGATGTCAGCAATGCCGAAGGCGGTGCTTCCCAGGTAGCTAAAACTTATGATACCGGGCCGCTTGAATTGGAGAAGACTTACTACTGGCGGGTAGATGAGTATGATGGCGTCTCAACGTATAGAGGTGACGTTTGGAGCTTCACAACGACATCGCCTGGGGGCGGCCTCAGGGGCGAGTACTACAACAATTCAACCCTCAGCGGTGAGCCTGTACTGATTCGCTCCGATCCGGGCATTGACTTTACATGGGGCACTGCTTCACCTGAGCCGAACATCGTCAATGACGACAACTTCTCAATGCGCTGGCGGGGTGAGGTGGAAATTGCGTTTTCTGAAGCCTATCGGTTCTATGTTGTCACCGAGGACGGTGTGAAGCTGTGGATCAACGACAAGCTGGTGCTTGATAGATGGGACGTATTTCGTCTCAATGAGTATCGAACGAATCCCATCGATCTACAGGCAGGTCAGAAATACGCTATCGAGATGTGGTCATATAATGATGACCCCGGAGCCACGGCACAGCTTCTGTGGGAAAGTGAACATCAATCCAGGGATATTATCCCCGCCGCAGCGTTCTCCCCACCTCTGCGGGCGGGTGCACCGAATCCGACGAATGGAGCTATAGATGTAACGCAGACATCAATTCTTAGCTGGAGTGCCGGGCAAGCAACTGCAGCGCATCAGGTCTATTTCGGTACTAACGAAGATACTGTAAAAAGTGCCGATACAAGCTCACCCGAATATAAGGGCACCAGGGACATTGGTTCAGAGAGCTATGACCCCGGAAAGCTCCCCTGGGATACCACTTACTTCTGGAGGATTGATGAGGTCAACGACCTCAACCCTGATAGTCCCTGGATAGGTGGCATTTGGAGCTTTACGACAGCCAATTTCCTTATTGTGGATGATTTTGAGAGCTACAATGACTTTAATCCTGATGACCCCGAAAGCAACAGGATATTTAATGCCTGGATAGACGGATTCGATAATCCGGCTATTAACGGTTCTATTGTCGGTTATGCCAATCCGCCATTTGCCGAGAGAAATATCGTTCATGGCGGTTTCCAGTCGATGCCGTTTGAATACAACAATACTGTCGGCAAGTCAGAGGCGACGTTGACTTTGACTGATACTCGCGACTGGACTGAAAACGGCGTTGACAGGCTGGTAATTTGGTACATCGGCGATGCCGCTAATGCAGCCGAACCTATGTATGTTGTTCTCGATGGTAGCGCTGTGGTCACTAATGATAATCCAGATGCGGCGCAGAGAACTTCCTGGACCCAATGGAACATTGACTTGCAGGCATTTGCCGACCAGGGTGTGAACCTCGCCAATGTCAATACCATTACTATTGGTCTTGGTAACAGGGCTAATCCTTTAGCCGGCGGAGCAGGTATGATGTACTTCGATGA
>CAZIAN010000596.1:0-3145 GCA_964537355.1 uncultured Pirellulales bacterium
AGAGGAATCTCGCCGCGAAACAGTTTACCGGCCTGGCCGGCGAGGCGGAGATAAAAGTCGCTCGGAAGGCCGTTCAGCGTTAAGAATATTGACCCACCGCTGGTGGGCGGGTTGTTTGTACACTTGAAGATGGCGGTCCCCTCATCGACTTCGTCGAACATGGCAATATAGAGCATATCGGCGCCGGCCTTTTTATTGGCTATGACTTGAGACCAGAAGAAGCGTCCATCGAGCCGCGGAATCGAGCCGAGTTTGGTCCCCTTCAGGTTATGCCAACTGAAGCCCGGAAAGACGACCGGCATATAGTCGATGTCATGTTTGCTCGCCCAGATAATATCCTGCTGCCAGTATTTCTCTGCGTGGCGCTGAACGCCCGGCAGATCACTAAAACGCCCGACACTCCACGGACTCAGCACATCGGCCATGAGCAGCACTTTGTGGAGTTCCGGATGCAGCAGCGCATCCCTGTCCTGCATGCGCCATCCGGTTGCAATACCCAGCATCACGCTGCATCCGTCTGCTTTGAACTTTTTAATCAGTTCTTCGCACTCCTCAAGACCTGCGCGCCGCTTGATCTTATTGTTGAAACCGACCCCCCAGATGGCCACTAACGGCTTTCCCTTATGATGCTGAAAGGCGGAATCATCGGTGATGTGCATTTTGTCCCGCAGCATACGCCAGTCATCGAACACCTCAATGATGTTTTCATCCGGCATGCCGGTAATGTCATACATGACAGTGTAGGTTCGCCCGTAGCGGTTGGCCCCTTCACGCGCACTTGATAATACCTTGTCCTTATGGTAGCGCATGGTCTCGTTGTGCAGGCTATGGGCAAAACGCTGCACGAAGGCACCATCGATCCCGTAGTCGGCCATCCATTTAAAGTGGCGGATCACGGTTTTACGGTTGTGCGAGCTAAAGGTTTTGGCCGGGGTTCCGTCTTCATGGGTGAACGCGGTGGTGTAGAGTTCATCGTCATCGTATTCAGAGACATCAGGCCAAAGGTCAACGGTGACATTCCCCGGCCCAAACGCTTTACTGCGGTTCCTGGCCCAGTGTGTCCAGCCGAGATTGGCTCCGTCGCCTTCGCAGTTGAACCAGCCCTGATAGCCGGTCATTACCTTACCTGCCAGCGTGCTTGAATCTACGCCGGGGACGGAGGGGCCATTATAGGGCTTCAGCACATCGGTCTTCAGTTCCGCGAATGCTGTCTGCAGGAAGATGGAACTGATAAGCATCAGAATCAGGACACTGTTCGCAATTTTCATGTCGCTTCTTTGTTTAATTCATATCAATTTATATTTTGACTGTGCATTACGGTTTATTAGCGCTGGTCCGCGTTATCCAGACCTGGAAGCAGGTTTCCAGTTCGGCCACCTTGACGGCATATGCTTTTGAATCAGCGCCGTCTGCCAGTAAATTTTTTACCTCATGCGGGTCGTCATTCAGGTTGTATAAGGCCATTTTTACTTTTTTAGCTGAGGTATCCGGCCGCATTAACTTCCAGCCACCTTTTAATACCATGTGAGAAGGCTTGTCTTGCAGGTCGCTAAGCCATTCCGTAACCACGTACGTATCATCTTCATTAACGATACCCTCAATCAGCCCACGAAGACTGCGGCCATCTGAGGGATGAGCAGGCATATCCAGATAATCCAGGATGGTTGCGAACAGAGCCATGTTGGACACCGGAGCCTTCACTTTTGTTCCCGGCTTAATTCTTCCGGGAAACCGGATCATCATGGGGACATGAGACGATTCTTCATAGAAACAGAATTTACCCCTCATCCCGTGGCTTCCCAGCATTTCACCATGGTCACTGGTAAAAACAACCATTGTATTGTCTGTTAATCCAAGTTCATCGAGTTTATCTAAAATCTGTCCAACCCAGTCGTCAACTTCTTTGACCAGAGCGTAGTATTCCGAGATGAAATACTGAATCATTTTCGGATCGGAATATTTTTCATCGGTTCTTCTTTTAGCCTTGAGATAAGGCGAGTCCGCCATGTCATCATCAATACTAACCGGAGTGACCATTTTTTCCGGGGGATACATAAGGGTATATTTTTCCGCAGCCAGATAAGGAGGGTGCGGGTGATGAAACGAACAGGTAATGCTGAAGGGTTTATCCTTTAGTCTTTCCAATGCCTGAATCGTTTTACCTGCTTCAAACGCTGAAATGTGATACTCAGCGGGAATTGTTGTAACCCCGTGAATGTCCGATTGTCCAACTTTGATATCTGATTCCAATCCTTTGTTCTTCAGGTCCAAACGCCGGTCGATCGGATCCGGTACATAGGGCCTCTCTGTCAGCGTATCTTTCAATTCCCCCTCTTTAAGCTCCCTGTCGGGATACAACGGATCGAGGTATTTGAGATAAGCGGCTTTTTTTCCGGGACCCAACTCAGTTTTGTTGATGCCGGCAGCCGTTACCGGATTGTTATAGATCCTCGCGCGGTAAACCGGCGTATGCCACTTGCCATAATACTCGCATTCGTACTCATTTTCCGACAGAATTTCGTCGTAGGTTTTCATCGGCATCAAGCCGGTATCCTCCGGGACATAGGCCTGTTTGTTTGATATGACCCCGGTATTTGCCACGGTGTGACCTGTAAGCATCGAAGCCCTGGCAGGAACGCAAACAGCGCACTGTGTATGGGTGTTTTCGAACCAGACGCCTTCTCGTGCAAGCCTGTCCATATTCGGCGCATTCAGGATGTTATTGCCGGCATAACTCAATGCATCAAAGCGCTGTTGGTCCGTCATGATAAACAGCAGGTTAGGCTTACTACTTTTGCTCCCCAAAGCCTGCAACTCTTCCGAGCATCCGGATAAACCCGTAGCCGCTATGGACATCGCTGTCGCTTTTAAAAATTCTCTTCTGCTCTGTAATTCCTTTTTCACCAATGTGCCTTTCTCATATTTATCCTGGACAAGTGTGAATGCAACAATACTTCAGAGTAGCTGTGTATTCCTGGATTCCACATAATCATACTACTATAGCAGTTGATATGTTTCGTTACCAGAGTCATTTGGGAAATGCCTGGACAGTGCATACATTTGTTACTTAACTTTGGCGGAGTCTGTCAGCGAGATCGCCTAGGTAGAACGCACCCTACTGCTTACTGAGCAGGCGGATGCAGTT
>CAZIAN010000597.1:0-3142 GCA_964537355.1 uncultured Pirellulales bacterium
CTAAAAGTAAATAAAATAGTTTTTTCGATTTCATTTTCAATTACCTCCCATAAATAATTTGTATCTCGTATCTCGTATCTCGTGAAGCGTATCTCGTATTTTGGTTTCCAGCTACCAAATATGCTCAGTCGAGTTTCTTAATTAAATTCCTGATCATGCGAGACTCATGGTCAAGTTTCTCCAGCAAATGAGTTTTTCTCTGTTCATTAATGTACTTAAGCTCTCCAGCTATCTCAATTTGTGTTTCCAACTCTGCACATGAACCTAATGACATATACAAAAACTGCCTATATTCCTTATTGTGAAATCTATTAAATCCTTCGGCTATATTCGATGGTATAGAAACAGAGCAACGCTACATTTGACTAGTCAAACCGTAGGATTCCTGTTTAGGAAAAACATTTACGGTTTCGTACACATTTCTAACGATTTCTATACCCTTCTTCCATACATCCAAATCTCTGAAATTTCTTATTTTTTCAACCATAATGTCTTGTATCCCGTGTTTCGCTTCACGCTTCACACTTCACGAGATACATTATTCTTTAGCTCCGTACTTTCTTAAGAGCTCTATTATTTTATTGTCTCCCTGTTCTTTTGCCCATTTCAGAGGAGTTTGGCCGTTGGTGGTTTGAGCATTGACATCAGCGCCCATTTTAATAAGTTTTTCGGCGATTTCAAGGTGGCCATGAGCGGCGGCGAGGTGCAGTGGCGTCTGGCCGTACTCGTCCTTTGCGTTTATATCCGCACCTTTATCAATAAGCAGCTCGGCGACATTGCTATGGCCATGAACCAAAGCAAAGTATAGCGGCTGCCATCCATGTTCATCTTTTGCATTAACGTCAGAGCCTTTAGTGAGAAGGAATTCGACGATGTCTTCCTGGCCCATCTCTGCGGCGACATGTAAAACTGTCCGGCCCGTCTTGTCCGTTGAGCTGATAACAGCACCATTGGCGATAAGCAGTTCTGCCATATCCTTAAGACCTGACGAGATTGCGTAGTGCAGGGCGGGTGTGCCGTTCTGGCTTTTCGTATTAACATCGGCCCCTTTTGCGATTAGCAGCTCGGCTACGGGCATGTGGCCCGAAACGACAACATTGAGCAGGGGGGTGTGGCCGTATAAATCCGTCGCATCAACATTGGCGCCATTTGCAATAAGCAGCTCAGCGATATATTTGTGGCCTTTTTCCGCTGCGAGGTGCAAAGGTGACCGGCTGTACACGTCTTTTGCTTCGACGTCAACACCTTTTAATAGGTGTAACTGGACCTCGACAAAATCACCGCTTGCCGCAGCCTGATGAATTGATTTGGTGGGTTCCGAACGTTTGGCTATGCTGTCAATGACCACGAGTCCATCGGATTGAGCGGATTGGGACTGGGTCTGTTCGCACCCGATAGTGATGAACACAAAAACCAAAATCAGAGGTATTAATTTTATAGATTTCATTAGCCAATGCGGTCGAGAATAAGTTTCGTATCGAGGCAATTTTTCTTAGCCGTCAAAATGAGTCTGATCGTGCGGATTTCATTTTCTTTCAAGAGCAAAAAAGCAATAACCGGCTGCGGGCCGGCGGTAATTACAAAGGATGATTTCAAGAATCCGGTCAAATACTCCTCACACTGCTGCTCAACTCTCAAAAAAGATTTATTAGATGCTAAATAGTTCGCACCTATTTCAACAATTCGGTTATACGGCGTAGCAAAAAACAACTGTCCCAGGGCTTCGTATCCGAGTTCCAGTCCGTTTTTGAATCGTTCAGATTCTACGAATCCACCTGTAAGGAAAACTTTGCGTTCTTCCGAAGCGGTAAATTTGAGCCTGAACATCGTGCGGATATTTGTAAGGTCAATCTGTGTCTTAAATAGGCTGAGCAGAAAAACACTATTTAACCGGCGGGCCGTCTTTAAGTTATATTCGGCCTGAAAGCTGTCGATTTGGTAATCAACCTGACGAATATCTTTATCCTGATAGTAAGCCAGAATCGCCTGCTCAACCGCCTGCCGGATATATTCGGTGGATGCCTGGCTGCTAAATTCACCCTGCTCTGAAAAAAGCTGCTCCAATTGCTCGGGTGGAGTGTTGCCGTCCGGGCTGTAATCTGTGCCAATAGGCTTTTCCGTCAATGAACGTCTGAGTGCCAGCCGGAGGTTTGCAAAATCATCTCTGGCCTTGAACAGTTGCACAACCGACTTATCCAGCATTAAATCCGAGAACAGCTCGCGCAGGGCCGTCCTTCGCTGCTGGAGGATTGTCTCAGCCTGTGCAATGTCCTTCGCTCCCTGCGGCAGGGCGTATTCTGTTCCACTGAGCAAATCGGCAGCTTGCTCGAAGTTCTGAGAGTTGGTCATATCGAGTAAAACGGCCCTGGTCAGCATCTGCGTTTCAAGGGCGCGCACCTGGGCCGTCTGAAAGGCATATTGCCAGTCGTCGTGGCCGACAGGCGGATACGTGTAAAAATCGAGAACGGTTTGTTCGGCAAGTTCAGACATTTATAATTTAATTCTCAAATAGTTCTTTTGCTAATTGAATCTCCAGCTCCTTGCGTGCCTGGTCCAGAAGTACCTCCATAGAGACGTTAGTTTTAATTTTGCCTCTTGTCAGGATAAAACCGGCCCCGAGGTTCTGCCTTTCGTTGGACAATCTTAAGTTGCCTTGATAGCCCGGGCCTAAATCACGGTTTATCTGCTTTATAAATTCATGGTCGATTCGTCCTTCGTTCGTATCGACTACCACCTCTTCATCGCCGGTCTCGATTGCATCGAGCAGGAGTTTTTTAATCAGGGCGTGATATTCCTCATCCGGCAAATTATGCAACTGCCGGCGAGCCTGTTCAAATACCTCGTCGAGTATTTTCCTTTTCTCGGCGAGATACTCTTTGGCAATATTCATTCTGGCCGCTGCAAGGATATGCGATTTTTCGTCTGTTCCGGCTTGTTGAGCAAGTATTTCCGTCTGCTTTTTATATTCGTCCAGTTGTTCGGAAAGTTTGTCCTGCTCGCCGGCTTCCTTGTCATCGGCCTGCTTTTTTATCTTATCAGCCTCGGCGCGGGCGTCAGCCAATATCTTTTCTACTACCTGTTCAGCTTCCATAATTTTATATCTCGTATATGCGTTTATGCGCAAATGAGTTAACCGATTCAC
>CAZIAN010000598.1:0-3140 GCA_964537355.1 uncultured Pirellulales bacterium
CGCTGGCGGCGTTGCTGATGGTCGCCGAACGCCTGCTGATAAACTACGGCATCTGCAAGCTTGATATCAACGCCGGTGAAAAACCCCTCGAGGTCAACGGCGGCCAGACTCTGCTTGCCGCTCTTTACTCCAACGATATTTTTATACCTTCTGCGTGTGGAGGCAAGGGCTCCTGCGGACACTGCAAAATAACAATAACATCAGGCGGCGGGCCGGTATTGCCCACTGAGACGCCGCTGCTGACTCGAAAAGAGATTCGCTCGAACGTTCGTCTGGCCTGCCAGGTAAAGATTCGCGAGGACATTTACGTTCGGATACCCGCCGAGCTGCTCGATGTCAAGATGTTCACCGCCACGATAGAGAGCTCCGTAGTGCTGACTCACGATATAAAAGAGATAAGCATGCGTCTCAATGAGCCGGCGGAGATTTCGCAGAGGCCGGGCCAGTATGTTCAGGTCCAGGCCCCGTCTTCGGATGGTCCCGTATTCCGTGCCTACTCTATCAGCTCGCCCGCCTATGAAAACAATATCGTCCAGCTCGTTGTCAGATTAGTTCCCGGCGGGATAGGCTCTACATATCTGCACAACGTAAGTCCGGGTGACCCGATCAGCTTTACAGGTCCCTATGGCGAGTTCTGGCTCAATGAGGATCCGTCTGTGGAAATCATATGTGTCGGGGGCGGCTGCGGTATGGCACCTATGAGAAATATCATCTATACCCTCTACGATAAATGGCCTGACCGCGTCTGCTGGCTGTTCTTCGGCTGCCGTACAACACAAGATGTGTTCTATCTCGAACAGTTCGAGGAGCTTGCCAAAAAACATCCCAATTTACATGTGATCTATGCACTTTCGGACCAGCTCGGTGAAGACGAAAAATGGGATGGAGAGACAGGCTTCATTCACCTGTCGGCTGATAAGTACCTGGAGCCCGACATCCGGCGGCAGGCGTTTCTGTGCGGACCGCCGTTGATGATCGAGGCTGTTACAAGAGTGCTTAAGGAAAAAGGCATTAGCCCGGACGATATCTTCTATGACGAATTTTAATGATAATCACCGGGTATAAGATTCCTTAAAAGGCCAACCTAAATGAAGCTCGAAGAGATTTATCAGCCAATTGCAGATGACCTAAAAGCGATGGAAAGTATTTTAGAGGCCTCTGTTAAGGAATCAAAAAACCGGTCAATTCAGGCAATGAGCGGCTCCCTACTGAAATGCGGAGGAAAAAAGCTCAGGCCCGCGCTCGTTATTCTTTCGGAAAAAGCGGCTTCCGCAGGAAAAAATAGTAATTGTAACCACGATGAACTTATCATGCTGGCAAGTGCTGTGGAATTAATACACATAGCTTCTTTAATTCACGATGATGTTCTTGATGGGGCGACTATGCGCCGCAGTAAACCCAGTATTAATGCCGAACTTGGAGATGATATCTCTATTATATTCGGTGACTACGTTTACTCCAAGGCTTTTGACCTGATAGGCAAGTGCAGAAACCCGGATGTTTTTGATTGTATATCCCAGGCAATACACGCGATGTGCGAGGGAGAGCTGATTCAGGTCTATCAGAGGGGTAATTTGAATTTATCTAAAGATCACTATATTACAATCGTAAGAAAAAAAACAGCCTCTTTACTCGCAGCCTGCTGCCATGCAGGGGGCATTTTAGGTAATCATAACCAGACTGTTCAGACAACATTAAAGGGATTCGGGCTGAACTTCGGTATAGCCTTTCAAATTATAGATGATTGTAAGGATTTAATCAGTGAGGAGCGTGCCCTTGGAAAGCATCCCGGCCAGGATATGGTTGCCGGCGATATGACATTACCTTTGCTGGATCTGCTTGATGCTGTCGGCCAAACGGAAAGACAAGAAATAAAAAGGATGTTTGAGTCTAAAATAGATAAAAGCAGACTTGAAAAAATAAGAAGGATGTATGTTAATTCAAATGCCCTAAGCATGACCCGGCAAACAACCCTTTATTATATAAATCAGGCAAAATGTAAACTCAATGAACTTGAGAACTCGGATTACAAGAAAAGTTTGAATTATCTGATTGACTATATCATGCCCGGTAAACTGTTTAATTCTGCGAGATGAATTATTTCAGATACGAAGATTATGATTTCTATCATCATAGCATTTAAATATTTGCCTCGTAGATGACAATGGCTGATATGTAATGTGTCAGCATTAGCCATTATGGAAAATATCATTACTAATACCTTGTCATATTTTACACTTTTTATTCAACTGGTTTGGCATTGCGAAGCAAATCAGAAACAGCAGCGATACCCAGACCAGGTCCTGCAGGAACGTTAATTGCGCCGTTCCTGAGCCTCAGAGGAGGGTCGTACCACGGGCCTGTTCGAGAAATATCGCCCTTGTATTCCTGGAAATCTCCAATGTTCGGCGTACAGGAAGCGAAGTGAAGTACATCAACGTATCCTACGCCACCACCGGACATGTGGGGTATAACGGACATTCCCGCCTCCGCCGCCATGCGTGCAACGCGGGTTGTGCGAATGTATCCTCCGTAATAGTGAAGGTCCGGCTGGACGACTTGCACCGCATTGTTTTGAACCATCCATCGAAAACGGCGCATGCTGGACTCCTGTTCTCCACCGGATATCGGAATTGAAAGTGCGTCGGCAACGCGTTTGGTTTCCTCGAGGTGGTCAAACGGACATGGCTCTTCGAACATATTGATACCATAGTCCTGCAAGAGTTTGCCCATCTCAATAGCTTTACGCCAGTCATAGGAACTATTCGAGTCGGCGAAGATGGTAATTTTGTCACCGAGTGCTTTGCGGACTATACGGATCAAATCCTCCGAACGCCCGGGCATGGAATCTGCGTTGTTACTCATACGTCCGCCGATCTTAAACTTTATAGCCCTGGCTCCGGTATTTTCTATATGCTCAGCCAGAATGGCAACTTCCTGTTCCGGGGTGGTGTCGCGATTACCGCTGGCAACGTAGATAGGAATTTCACGACGTAACACGCCGCCAAGCAGTTCTCCAACCGATTTATTTGCGGTTCGTCCGAGTAAATCAAGAAGGCTGAACTCGACCCATGCAACACAGCACCACAGGGCCAGACCCGACAACTTGTAATTGCTGCGATATACATACACTCCATCGA
>CAZIAN010000599.1:0-3133 GCA_964537355.1 uncultured Pirellulales bacterium
TGTGCGATGTTGACCCAATCGGTTACGATTTACTCTTCGAGCGGTTTATGGACCCGCACCGTAACGAAATGCCAGATATCGACATCGATATCTGCCAGGCGCACCGTGGTGAAATCATCGACTATGTCCGGCAAAAATACGGGCACGTCGCCCAGATAATAACCTTCGGAACGATGAAGGCACGGGCGGTCATCCGTGATATAAGCAGGGTGCTCGGCCTGCCGTTAGGTGAGGCGGACAGATTGGCCAAGCTTGTGCCGTTCTCGCTTGATATGACGCTGGATAAAGCATTAAAAACAGAGCCCGAATTAAAACAGGCATACGAGCAAGACGAACTGACAAGAAAAGTAATTGACATCAGTAAAAAACTCGAAGGCCTTGCCCGTCATGCGTCGGTTCATGCGGCTGGTGTTGTTATTTCCGATGAGCCGCTGGAGGGTTTTGTGCCGCTGTATAAGTCGTCCGGTTCGGATGATATTATAACCCAGTTCGAAGGGCCGACGGTCGAGAAGGTGGGCCTGCTGAAGATGGACTTTTTGGGTTTGAAGACACTGAGTGTCTTGGAGCGTGCGTGCAAATTGGTAAGGGAAATCCATGGTGTTGATATCGACCTGGAAAAAATCGATATTACCGATGCGAAGGTTTTTAAGCTGTTTGCGGCAGGGAGAACGAAAGGTGTTTTTCAGTTCGAGTCGGGTGGTATGCAGAATCTTCTGATGAAGATGAAGCCGGACCGTATCGAAGACCTGATAGCGGCCAATGCTCTGTATCGGCCGGGGCCTATGATACTTATTCCGGATTATATCGAGCGAAAGCATGGGGCCAAATGGAGCCTGCCGCACCCGATTATGACGGAGGTGCTCGAAGAGACTTACGGCATTATGACCTATCAGGAACAGGTGATGCGGATTTGTAACCGGCTCGGTGATATTCCTCTGCGGGAGGCTTATACTCTCATTAAGGCAATAAGCAAAAAGAAGCTCAAGACCATCGCCAAGGAGCGGGAAAGATTTATAGTAGGCTGTGTTGATAAAGGTTTGACGAAAAAGCAGGCAGAGGAGATTTTCGAGATCATCGAGCGGTTCGCCGGGTACGGCTTTAACAAGAGCCATTCGACCCGGTATGCCTTTATCGCATATCATACGGCTTATTTGAAGACCCATTGGCCGATTGAGTTTATGGCGGCCCTTTTGACTTATGAGATGGACAACACCGACAAGATTGTCGATTATATCGCCGAGTGCGGCCAGATGGGTATTGAAGTTTTGGCTCCGGATATTAATGAAAGCGGAGTTGATTTTACGCCGCTGTATAAACAGGAGCCAGAAGACAAAGGGCAGAAGACAGGAGAACATAGAAAACGCGGTGTTATACGTTTCGGCCTGGCCGCCGTAAAAGGAGTTGGCGGAAAGGCTGTCGAGCAAATTATCTCTGCACGCGAAGAAATCGGCAAATTCCAGAGTTTGTTCCATTTCTGTGAAAATGTGGATTTGAGAGCCGCGAACAAGCAGGTGCTCGAATCTCTTATAAAAGCCGGCGCTTTTGACAGGCTCGGGGGAAACCGGGCACAGATGACGGCCGGCCTTGAGATGGCAATGGAAAACGGTGCAAGCTTACAGGCCGACAAAATAAAAGGGCAAATGAGCTTTTTTGGACAGGCCGGGCAGACCGATTATTCGAAAGACCATAAGAGCCTTCCGGAGGTATCGCCATGGCCCGAACCGCTGATGTTAACTTATGAAAAACAGGTTCTCGGGTTCTACGTAACAAGCAATCCGCTTAGTCATCACGCTGAGACGATAAATATCTTTTCCACGGATAACAGCTCGCAATTAGCCGAAGCACCACAGGACAGGCAAATTGTCATCGGCGGGATGATAGCAAAGATACGATACAATCTGACGAAAACAGGGCGAAATGCCGGATCGAAAATGGCGGTATTCGTACTGGAAGATTTGCAGGGCCAGGTCGATGTTGTAATGTTTCCGGATGTACTGAACAACTTCAATGACATATTAGTCGCCGATACAATTGTTTTCGTAAAAGGAAAGCTTGATCACAGAAGGGAAAGACCAAACATTTTAGCCTCCGAACTTATAGCTCTTGAGCAAGTCAGAGAAAAGCTGGCCGCCAAAGTCCAGATAAAAATGGACGCCAAAGACGTTACCCAAGAGAAAGTCGCTATGATAAAAAGTATCTGCCAGCACCATAGAGGTAAAAGCCCTGTTTACGTCGCGGTAAGGACAGACAAAGGCAGAGTCAGCACGGCCGCCGATAAGAGCCTGTGCGTCAACCCCGACCTTGACTTCTGCAGAAAAATGAGGCAACTTGTCGGTGAAGATAATTTTCAATTGGCGAGATAAAAGCTGTTGATGGCTTGTGAGGAATGACTGAGACCCAAAAAACTTTAGCAATATTAAGAGCCCGCTGGCCTGAGGTGACTCTCATCGTTGGTCTCTACACCTTAGTTGAACTTTCATACAGTCTTTTCGGATTCACAGAACCTGATGTAACGAAAACATGGTTTTTACCATCTATCTTATTCATTCTGAGTCTCACGGTAGTCTCGATGATGCTATCTAATGGTTTTCTGCGAACAATACACCTTGAAGGCCCGAAAGAACAAACGCCTTTGGATTTACTAAAGACAGGGAAACACTTCTTCTGGCGTATGGTGGCATTCGGTTTTATTTATGCAGGTCTCTATTTTATTTTAACCGTGCCTATCTTTTCAATAACAAAATATTTCACATCTACAAACACGGGTTTTATTGAATCTGCAACATCCGCCCCCTGGCTATACCAGTTATGTTCAACTGCCACGATGTTAATTATGATGAAAGTTTCTTTATTCATCCCCGCACTTATCATTGTGCTGGATTGCCGAGTTGTTAACAGCTTCAAGCTCCTAAGAAGATTCAAACTATTCAAATCAAAAGAATTAGTTGCATTGTTTTGTCTGGGCACGGTAATACATCTTCTCTGGCTATTATTAAAAATACCTGAAAATCCTGAGACAATTTCACAGTATATTATAAAAATCGGGACCATAGTTACAGGTCAGGCTCTTGGGTTAATAGTAACCGTTACTGCGGTAAGATTTGTAAGCTCTCTTGATTTAGAGTATGATGGC
>CAZIAN010000600.1:0-3125 GCA_964537355.1 uncultured Pirellulales bacterium
TTGTGGATATTAAGAGTTTTGCCGCTTATGTTGGAGGTTCGCCGACGAATATCAGCGTAGGAGGCCGAAGGCTGGGACTGAAAACGGCTTTGTTAACAGGCCTTGGCCGGGACCCGGTGGGCGATTTTATCCTGAAATTTCTGACCGAAGAGGGAGTAGAGACACGTTTTATCTGCCATAAGCCCCGCAATCGCTCCAGCGCGGTGGTTCTGGGCATTGAGCCGCCTGATAGTTTTCCTCTCGTTTATTATCGTGAAAATTGTGCTGATATTGCATTGACGATCGATGACGTTCTTCAAGCTCCGGTTTCCGACAGTAAAGTGTTTCAGTTTGCCGGCACAAATTTATCCATGGAGCCGAGTCGCAGTGCGACGTTATTTGCCGCTGAGCTGGCGAGGCAGGCGGGGACGAAAGTTGTTCTCGATATAGATTTTCGTCCCGACCAGTGGCACGACCCGAGGGCTTTTGGCGTGGTGGTTCGTACGGCTCTTCGTCTGGCGGACATTGTAATTGGAACCGAAGATGAGATAAACGCCGCCATGTTAACGGATGTCAGTCATATAGAGCTTACAGATTCTGTTTCCGATACTCAGGTCAAGGGTGACGTGGACGAGGCGATTCGCAAGATGCTCTCGATGGGGCCCGAGGCTCTGCTGCAAAAGAAAGGCAGTCATGGTGTTTGTGTTCATCTGGTGGATAAGCAGGGCAAAATAGAGCAAATCGATGCACCTGGATTCCCGGTGGAAGTGACAAATATTCTGGGGGCCGGAGATGCCTTTGCCGCCGGATTTCTTTATGGATATGTCAAAGGTTGGGGATGGTATAAGTCCGCACGCATGGGCAATGCGTGTGGGGCGATTGTTGTTACAAAACATGGTTGTGCCAATTTTATGCCCACTTATGAAGAGGTAATGGCCTTTGTCGAGCCTTATGGAGGGCTTGAATAACGATAATACATTCGTGGAGAAACTTACATTGAACTGCGGTGTTTTTACACATATAATCCCAAATATTGGATACTAAGTTTGAGAAAGTATTATAAGGCATAGCTTTTGGAGGTATTATTATGAGTGCTAAAACTGTTCGTTTAACAATGGCGCAGGCATTGGTTAAGTATCTCACCCAACAGTATGTGGAGCGTGATGGTAATGAACAACCATTTTTTGCTGGATGTTTTGGTATTTTCGGTCATGGTTGTGTCTCCGGTATAGGTCAGGCTTTGCAGCAGTATCCGGAGTTTCGCTATTACCAAACCCGAAATGAGCAGGCCATGGTGCATGCTTCAGCCGCTTATGCCAAGATGAAAAATAGGATGGGGACATTTGCCTGTCTTTCATCGATTGGCCCGGGGGCGACAAATATGATAACCGGAGCCGCTGTGGCAACGACTAATCATCTTCCGGTGCTGCTGCTGCCCGGTGATATTTTCGCGCGTCGTAATGTAGCGCCGGTTCTGCAGCAGTTGGAATCTGAAATCACCCAGGATATATCGGTAAGCGACTGTTTTAAGCCGGTCAGTAGATACTGGGATCGCATCAACCGGGCGGACCAGATATTAACGGCATTGCCGGAGGCCATGCGCGTACTCACCAGCCCTGCTGATACCGGTGCGGTGACTCTTTCGCTTCCGCAGGATACCCAGACCGAAGCTCATGATTATCCGGTCGAGTTTTTTAATAAACGCATCTGGAGCATTCCTCGCAATCGCGCCGACAGCACGGCTCTCATTGAAGCTGCCCGGTGGATACGTGAATCCGAATGTCCTTTGATTATTGCCGGCGGCGGAGTTATCTATAGTGGTGCCGAAGATGCTCTAAAAACATTTGTTGAAAAGACGGGTATTCCCGTAGGTGTAACGATGGCCGGTAAGGGCTGTTTGCTTTATGACAATAAAATGAATCTGGGTGCGATGGGAGTGACAGGAAACTTTGCCGCAAACCGTATAGCACGACAGGCGGACCTGGTCATTGGTATTGGTACACGCTACAGCGATTTTACCACGGCAAGCAAGACGGCTTTTCAGAATTCGGATGTTCGTTTCGTAAATATTAACGTCGCTGAATTTGATGCCTATAAACATTCCGCACTGCCGTTACTGGCCGATGCGAAGGTAACTCTTAAAGAACTAACCGAACTGCTGGAAGGTTATCATGTTGAGAGTGACTATCAGCAAAAGGCACAGCAGCTTCATAAAGAATGGCAGGAAGAGGTGGATCGAATTTATGCTATTCGCAATAAGCCCTTGCCGAGTCAGGGTGAATTAATCGGCGCTGTCAACGAACTGAGTGAGCCCGATGCGGTAATGATAAACGCCGCGGGCAGTATGCCCGGCGACCTGCATAAATTGTGGCGCACGCGGCATTCGAAGAATTTCCATCTTGAATATGGATACAGTTGTATGGGTTATGAAATTGCCGGCGGGCTTGGAATCAAAATGGCGGCTCCGGAACGGGAAGTGGTCGTTATGGTCGGCGATGGCAGCTACCTTATGCTGTGCAATGAAATTGTTACTTCCATACAGGAAGGATATAAGCTTACTATTGTTATAATGGACAATCGCGGCTTTAACAGTATCGGCGGATTAAGCCGTTACCTGGGTCAGGAAGGATTCGGGACACGTTATGCTTATCCGAGCGATAACAAACTTCCTGATGATACATCAGAACAGCCCGAAGCACTTCCAGTGGACCTTGCTATGAATGCTCGTGGATTGGGTGCTCATGTTATTGAGTGCAAGACGTATGATGATTTTGTTAAGGCGTTCAAAGAGTCCAAGAAAACCGACCGGACTACGGTGATTTATATTCGCAACGACCGGTATGTGGGTGTGCCCGGCTATGAAAGCTGGTGGGATGTGCCCGTGGCTGAAGTAAGTGAGATGAAGAGCGTTAAAAAAGCTCGCAAAGAATGGGAACAGAGCAGTAAGCAGGAACGGTTTTTCTTTTAACTAAAACTGGCAAATATTCGCTATTGGCAAGGGGAGGTCTTGCGTGTCAAAAATTCGTATTGCGAATGCCCCATGCTCCTGGGGTTCTTTGGAATTTGAAGGTCTTGATGGCCAGGCAATACCTTATGGGCAAATGCTCGATGAGCTAAAGGAAACTGGCTATAAAGGAACTGAATTA
>CAZIAN010000601.1:0-3115 GCA_964537355.1 uncultured Pirellulales bacterium
AGGTCTGGGGTGGAGAGAATTCGGGTATAGATGGCGGTAATAACGGTGGAGCAGGTATTACCGATGTACCCGGAGGCCTGAAATTACAATGTGAAGGCCATGAAGTACTGTATCGCAATGCCTGGATTAAAGAACTGGACCTGAAAAAGCCGAACACAGATTGGATTGCACAAATTCATAAGAGTAAGCGCGCTCATTGACGATAAAATCTTAAAAAGACGTTTGAACCATGTTTCGTTGGGCCGGATTTCCCTAATTCTCGGGTGCTGAAATGTTCGTTGATGTAATCGTATAGAAATTCTGGCCATCGAGAAGCTCGGGATCCAAAGCAAGGAACACATCCCGTTCTTCTTCTTTCGAATAGAGCTTGATTTTTAGCTTATATACTCCTGGCCGCAGGCCCGGGGGAATGCGGAGGGTGTAGCTTTCGTTGTATAAGGTTCTTGGAGGCTCGGGCAGCCATTTTTGACAATCGGCCTCGAACTCGAAATTCTTAGTATCCGGACCATCCAGGCGCACCATCAGGAGGTAGGGATGATAGGCCCGAGCCACCCCTCGATTCTCCCAGGCTAATTGGATCTTTTGAGGCCGCCCAACCTGCATCACATCGGGGATAGTGACACGGTGGAGAAAGAACCAGTAACCGCATCGATTCAAGAGTTCAACAGTCAAGTCCGGGTTGTCGGTGAGCCACTCGTTCGCATAACCATGATAGCCAATATATGTCGCATGCAGAAGGGCAAGCGCGCCACGAAAGAAATCTGCTCCTGTTTTGCCTTTTCCATACTTTTCCAACGACGATTCCGGCCCACCCAGCCAGTTGCCGTATCGCTTTACAGATCCATAATGCTCCAGTTCGAATACGGTCGGCGTCACGCGCCAGGCATCGGCAAAAAACTCCGGACTGCGAACGGTGTAAGTATCGCTGTAGCCCCTTAAGTAGCCATTCACCAGAATGCTGTCGTCCCGATAGCTGATTCCATTCTTCAGAATATACTGATGCATCTTTTGTCTATCCTGTAAATCCCGGATACAATAGACAAAGTCGTCCGAAATTACGATCTGTGTCTTCCGGAAGTACTTGCAGTACAAATCCACATGGACTTTCCGTTGGTCGTAGCCATATTCTATCTGGCTGCCTGATGATGTATGTCCCTCGCCCCAGTCTCCGATACTCCCGACATCAACATAACGAAGCCACGGCTTCCCATCATACCGCCCGGCAAATGCGCGCAGAAAATTCTCTAATTTCTCCAGATACACCGGATCGTCAAACACCGGTTCCCACGGCCCGTCCGCCCCGACTTTTTTGCCTCGGCGATAATACCCCCCCTTGGCCCCCGCTTCCATCACCCATTTGGGCGTTGCATATTGCTGTTCGATCCGGTCAGTGCTCGTCTCCTTACAACTAATCCTAAAAGCAATTTTAAATCCTTTCTTTGTCCATTTATCAATGATTGAGTCAATAATGTCCCAGTTAAATTTCCCTTCCTTTGGCTCCAGATACGCCCATGCAAGCCGTATATAAATATGGTCCATTCCCGGGAAATCAAGAATATCCGAATCCTCTCGAATGATGTATTTATTGATATGATTGTCTGGATAATGGTGATACCAACCTTTATGTGGATTCTCCAAAGCAACCTTCTCGTTCCATTTGGATGTCATGTCAATCTCTCTGCACCATGCGGAACTCAGAGCACATTGACCTGCAATGACAATCCCGAGTAAGGTAAACTGAACGATATTTAATGTTTTCATAGACACCTCATGTCACTATTCGAAACTATGGCTCACTGAATTTATGTAACAGGAAAATAGACGAAACCTAAGACCTCATTTAACCACGATATGGATGCTCCCATGGCCTGCGATACCGGCGTTGCAGCAGTTTCGCAGCTTCGGGATTGCCGACTATGTTTTGAGATTCCCGATCCCAGGTTATCTTGGTCTCCATATCGTATGCAATCATGGCTAATTTCACCGTCGTAGTAGAATAATATCCCTCTTCCGTCGGACAAAGGGGCTGTCTGCGGTCGCGCACAGCTTCGAGGAAATCAGCCATATGGGCCGGTCCCATATCACTCCCAATCTCATTCACCGTAGGTTGCTTGTTCTTGCCCTTTGGAATGATGATCCATGTTCTGTCTGTCGCAAAAACGGTCCCCTTCTCGCCATAAAAGAAAATCCCATTTGAGACTTCCGGCCTATACTCCTGTGCACCCCAAATGCGATGATGCCATATCACCGGACAAGTATCGAAGTCAAAATGCACAGTCAGTATATCAGGCGTAGTGATTTTGTCTTTGAAATAGTAAAGCCCCCCCGAAGCCTGAACCGCTCGCGGCGTAGTCTCTCCTAAGACCCAGCGGGTCGCATCGATCAGGTGAATACCCCAGTCAACTAAATGGCCGTGCCCGTATTCTTTCTCTAATCTCCATGCATAGTGACCTATCTGAGGGCAATACGGTAGCTTGGGCGCAGGCCCGCACCACAACTCCCAGTCTAAGCTTGCCGGCGGGTCCTGTGGCGTTGTGTCCAGTATTCCTGCTCTGTAGTGAATTTGAGCATCGGCCTGAATGATTCGCCCGATATTGCCTTCCTGAATATACTGCCTCGCTTGCCGGATTGCCTTGCTCTGCCTGCGCTGAAAGCCAATCTGCACTATCCGCCCGCTCTTTTTCGCCGCCTTAACCATCGCCTGCCCTTCTCGTACATCATAAGCTAACGGCTTCTCGCAATATACATCCAGCCCCTTCCCCACCGCATCGATAAACATAAGAGCATGCCAGTGCGGCGGCGTAGCTATAATCACGGCCTCTAATCCCGGAGTGCTTAAAAGCTCCTTGTATTGTTTGAAAGTCTTCGGACGCGAGCCTTGGGTATTCTCGATTGTATCCGCACTGCTCTTCAAATGCTCACTGTCAATATCGCAAATCGCGATTACTTCTACCCCGCCGATTTTGAAAGCGGCCCTCACATCCGCCATACCATAATTACCGCAGCCGATTAAGCCGACTTTAAGCTTGTCTTTCCCAGCCTCCGAATTCCCATAGAGCATAGTCGTCATTCCCACAGTTCCGGCCACCGTCGCACCGATAAATTCCCGTCGATT
>CAZIAN010000602.1:0-3109 GCA_964537355.1 uncultured Pirellulales bacterium
ATAAACAACGGACCTGGGGTCGGAGGAACAAGTGTGTGAGTAATTGCGGCACCGACGACGATGGCTGTTACATACAGCATATAGTTTTTGCGTGTCCGCCCCCATAACGAGCGGGCCAGCGGGACCAGCAGATAGAAAACTGTATCGAAAAAGACCGGCACAGACAGTACGAAACCGCTCAGCATCAGTGCCGTAGCTGCTCTTTTTTCACCTAAAACCTTTAGAAAAGACCGCACGATCCGGTCGGCTGCGCCACTGTCAATCATACACTTGCCGATAATGGCCGCCATGGCGATTACAATGCCGATGCCTCCGGCGACACCGCCGAATGCCTTGCCAACACGGGCAATCTTGTCGGTAAAGTCACCCGGCGAGAGCAGACTGATGACCATCGCTGAAGTAATCAGGGCGACAAAGGCATTTAGCCGCAATACGAGAATCATACCGATGAGTAAGACAACTCCAATAATTAAAATAACTACCGGATTCATAAAAACAGACCTCCAAATATTGTCTCTATACAGTCACTCACAAATTCAAGTGCTCCTTTGTGAAAGCAAGGCATTTTATGACGTTGGCTTCTTCAAGCTTGACCAGCTCATTCGAAGGCAGATGGCTTACCTTCGGCAGATGCTCGGGTGGTGCATTATCGCGGACATACCTGAGAGCACGAGCTAAATCGGAGCCGGACACGTCCTTGAACGTCACCCAGTACTTCTCCGTAAGGCATGGGATTTTCAGCGGATCTCGTGTTGCCATCTCCAGACTGAACCGGATTTCAGGCCTTGCATTGCGGAGTACACTCACTATTCGAGGCAGGTCGAGCAAGCCCTGGCCCAGGGGGACATCGGCCTGCAGAAACCCATCTTCATATTCCTCCACAGCCATGTCTTTAAGATGAACCGCAAAGGCGAATGGTGCGTATGCTTCGACAACCGTCATCGAGTCTTCCAGAAGAGCAAAGCTGTTACCTGTATCAACGCAAACACCTACGTATTCGCTGCTGATGCGCCTGAGCATATCAAGCATTTGGTTGATGCGCCAGTCTTTATGATTTTCAATCGCCAGCCGCATACGGTGTCGTGCTGCCACCGGCTCAGCCAGTTGTACTGATTTGAGGGATCGTTCCGCAAATTCTTTGAATTGTTCGGCTTTGCTGAACTGCTCATAGCGCCGTCCGCCTATTGCGATGCGTATTACCTGTGCTCCGGCCTGTTTGGCGGTTCGCACCGATTTTTCGAATCTTTCGAGGTCGGATCTATCCTTCGGCAAAGATGTCGAGCCCTCAACGAACATGTCAAAAGCTTCGGCCTTTTGGCGAAGCCTGTGGGTGTAATCGTCCTCACGAGCCCCGATGTTCATCTGAACACCGCCGGCACCTACGTTATGACAATGGTCGAGGAAGTTTAGTGGCTCACTAAGTCCTCCCATCATTCGCCGGGAACGCTCTGTTCTGAAGAGGATATTATATGAAAAGTCCGCAATGCCAAGCCGGGATTTCTCTGCTTGTCCGGTGCCGTATGCTCTTGTCAGGTTTCCTACCGTAGCTGCCGTCAATCCGCCGGCAATTGAAAAAAGTGCTTCTCGCCGATTCATGTTTTTACAATCTCCCATACCTTAAATTATCGGTTATGTATATCTTTCAATTATAGAACCAAGAAGTGGTTTTGAAACCGCTTCTAATTAAGCAAGAATTTCAGCAATTTGGTTGCGGAACTCCTGTCGTTTTCGCTTATAAGATAATATCACACTTCATCCGGTACTATAAAGGGTTCGCGATAGTTTCGGCGTGTCAACATATTTGCCCAGTTACCGGCCTGGCCGACGAAATTCTCAGTTGTCTGATCAAATGTTAAGTTAGGTCCAATTGTCAACGGTTCCTTTCGAATGTCAACTTCGTTTGCTTTAAGATGTTTCAGACAACTCTCAAAAGATTCTGCAAGGATATCGTTTCCGGCAATTTGTTCCTTGATTTTCTCAACCGGTTCCTTACGTCCAAGCCGATAGGATATGTTGGCCATGTGACAAAGTGCGGCGGAGATATGACCTTCGAGGATATCGGCTCTGAGGTCACTGACTTTGCGGCTTCGCATGGCCTGAATGAAATTTGCCTGATGACCGAGACCGCCTTCACCGGGAAACTGCTTGATTTTTCTGTTGTTGTTGTCATATGCCCATCCGCCGCCTCTGCCGCCACAAAAATAACCACCCTCACAAAAAGCCACCATCCCAAAGTTTGTTCCTCTATAATGGTCTTCGGCGCGAAGGCCTTTTCTGCGTCTGAGATTTCGAACTTCATAAATCATCGGAACCGGTTTATAGTCAAAGAAAGTAATCTGCGTGTTGGCCGTTTGCCCGTCATCGTCCAACACCAAGCGTCCGCCGATGCTGATTGCTTTGGGAGCGATGCTCTGCTGGCCAATCATCCATCGGCTCTCGTCAATATTGTGTGCACCGAGATTGCCGACTTCCCCGGTACCGGTATCCCAAAACCAATGCCAATCATAGTGCAGGTTTTTCCGCATCAATGGCACGAGTGAAGCCGGTCCCTGAAAGAGGTTATAGTCCACAGATGCCGGGATAGGCTGGGGTCCGTTAACTTTGCCAATGCTCTCACGGAGATTGTAGCTGATTGCCCTGACGAGTTTGATAGAGCCAAGGTTGCCTTGTTTGATATATTCCACGGCCGCCCTCAGGCCTACATCGGAGCGGTCTTGTGAGCCGACCTGTACAATCCGCTTGTACTTGCGGGCAGCCTCCACCATTTTTCGGCCTTCCCAGATGTTGTGAGAAGCGGGCTTTTCCACATATACATCCTTGCCCGCCTGACAGGCCCAAACCATCATCAGAGCATGCCAGTGGTCAGGGGTGACGATTATGACGGCATCGATGTCTTTATCGTCGAGTAACTTTCGATAGTCCACGTATGTGGTGACTTTCTCATTACGGTCCCTGAATTTCCCGGCCTCAAAGTCCAGAAATTCTGTGTCAACGTCGCAGAAAGCGACTATGCGAACGCCCGGTACTTTGCTGAAGATGTCGATGTGCTCCTTGCCTTTTTTACGAAGACCGACAATAGCAATGCGAATGTCATCGTTTGCTCCAAGAA
>CAZIAN010000603.1:0-3102 GCA_964537355.1 uncultured Pirellulales bacterium
ATAAAATGCAGCACTTATCTTCCCTCTGCCTTTAGACCCTGTAGATTGGAGTAAGATCCCGTAAAGACTGAAACCAAAACACAAAAAAGATCGATTGGGGATTTATTTTCATCTATCCCCAATCAATGTTACTATTTTTCCTTGTCGGCTTGTTTTTCTACTTTTTCCGCTTTATCCATTTCAGCAAGAGCAGCTTTACGGGAAAGTTTAAGTCTGCCCTGATCATCGATAGAAATTAATTTTACAGGTATCAAATCACCCATTTTGCAAACTTCGTCGACTTTTTTGATATAGCCATCACTAAGCTCGCTGATATGACAGAGGCCTTCAACACCGGGAGTGATTTCAACAAACGCTCCAAAATCTTTTACAGAGACCACTTTTGCCGGATTATAAATGCGTCCGACTTTCGGCGGCTGAGTAATCATCTCGATAATATCTTTAGCCTTGAGGTGACCATCTCCACCGAGACAGCTTATGAAAATAGTCCCATCTTCTTCGATCTCAATGGTTGTATTGGTCTGTTCCTGAATTCCTTTGATTACTTTACCACCCGGTCCGATTACCTTTCCGATAAATTCAGGGTCGATTTGGATACTGATGAGTTTCGGTGCATATATGCTTAATTCAGGCTTTGGTTCACTAATAGTTTGGCCCATAATCTTCAGAATTTCCAGTCGTGCCTTTTTAGCTTGTTCCAATGCCTCGACCATAATATTATGTGCCAGACCCTCAGCTTTTATATCGAGCTGTATAGCCGTGATACCATCAACCGTCCCGGCAACCTTGAAATCCATTTCGCCGTAGTGGTCTTCCTCGCCGGCTATATCGGTCAGCAGTTCGTATCTGCCATCTTGTCCGCTAATCAAGCCGATTGATATACCGGCGACTGGTTTTGTGATCGGCACGCCGGCGTCCAATAGAGCTAATGTTCCCCCGCAGACCGAAGCCATTGAGCTGGAGCCGTTCGATTCGGTGATATCAGAAATAATCCTGATAGTATAAGCGAATTTATCAGTCAGCGGTTTTACCTGGTCCAAAGCCTTTTCTGCGAGAGCACCGTGTCCGATTTCTCTTCGTCCGGGTCCTCTCATCGGTCGTACCTCACCTACGGAAAACGGTGGGAAATTGTAGTGC
Organism: uncultured Pirellulales bacterium; assembly: GCA_964537355.1. Lineage (GTDB taxonomy): Bacteria > Planctomycetota > Phycisphaerae > Sedimentisphaerales > Anaerobacaceae > NIOZ-UU13. Next base: position 1,138 of record CAZIAN010000603.1, read on the forward strand.
AGAGTGAAGTTTTGAGCGTATTCATCCAATAAGCCGTCTATAATCTGTGCATCTCTGACAGTGCCGAGAGTTACACTCACCATGGACTGTGTTTCTCCTCGTGTAAATAATGCTGAGCCGTGGGTCCTGGGTAAAATTCCTACTTCGCAAGAAATTTGACGTATGTCATTATAACCTCTGCCATCGGACCTTTTGCCGCTTAAAAGCAGTTTCTTTATGACCTCGCCTTCTATCTTATCAAGCATTCGTTTGACCATTGCCTTGTTATATTTACTGTCAGGGCCATTCTGTGATTGCGGATTATCCTCATCAGCACAGTATTGGGTTATAACCTGCTCAAAAAGCTCACTTTTAGCTGTCTTACGCTCCTGCTTATTTGGTATTTGCTGAAGCTCGTATAGTTTATCTGATATCTGTGAACGAATGTCTGAAAATAGCTGATCGTTAGTTTCGGCAAGTGGGATCTCCTTTTCGACTCCAGCCTTCTCGCGGAGCTCTTCGATCATTTCACAAACCTGAGTGACGGTTTTTTGAGCGGTTGCGATAGCATCGGCGATAACATTTTCCGGCAGCTGCTGAGCGCCGATTTCAATCATATTCATCGCTTCCTTGCGTCCGCCGAGAAGTAAATTCAGGTCTCCTTCGGCAAGCTGCTGATGCGTTGGATTTACCACGAACTGCCCGTTTACTCTGCCTAATCTGCAGGCCCCAATCGGCCCTAAGAAAGGAATCTTGCTTATTGTAAGAGCGGCACTGGCTCCTATCATTGCCAGAATATCGGGATCATTTTCCTGGTCGGCACTTAACACATTTGCCGAGATTTGCACTTCCTGGAAATAACCCTCTGGAAACAGAGGCCTGATAGGTCTGTCAATCTGTCTTGCGGTCAAGGTTTCTTTCGTGCTCGGTCTTCCCTCACGTTTAATAAAGCCGCCCGGAAATTTACCTGCGGCACTATGTCTCTCGCGATAATCAACACTTAACGGGAAAAAATCAATATCATCGAATCTTGGCGGCGCAGTTACTGCTGCAACAAGAACGATTGTATCGCCGTATTGGACTAAAACTGCACCATCGGCCTGTTTGGCAATTTTGCCGGTTTCGATGGAAAGTATTCTACTTCCGATTTGTCTTTCTACCCTACATACATCAAACATACTCTACCTCTTTCTTCATACATTAAACTCATACTATCTCATTCCTACATACATCAAACATATACTACTTCATTGGCATGTTAATAAGTGGATTCCGCTCTTAAACGAGCGGGTTACTTGTGTGCTAATGCTCATCTATTTTCGCAAGCCGAGTCGGGATATAATTTTCTGATATCGCTTTACGTCTTTATTTTTCACGTATTTCAGCAATGCCGACCTGGTCCCGACCATTTTCAACAAACCTCGCCTGGAAGCGTGGTCTTTGCGGTGAATCTTGAAATGTTCTGTCAGCTCGTTAATTCTTTTCGTTAAAATTGCAATCTGCACTTCAGGTGAGCCGGTGTCCCCCTCGTGCGTCTCAAAATCACCAATAATTTCCTGTTTTTTCTGCTTTGTTAACATCTTTTGGGTAAATCCTTTCTATCACGTCTTTCAAACAGCCATTCAACATATTATTTCAAACTCAGCATTCTAATCGGCTGTTATAATATTTGCAAGCCTTTTCTACGACAGTATATAAAAAGATTTGTCGAGGCCGAAACAGGGTTTTTATGCGGTATTTGTCCTAAATGAAGATTATTTTGGGTATAGTGACTCGTGTTACTATGCATCCAAAGGCCGAGGACTAAGAAGCTGTTTCAAAACTCAATTTCCACTACGAACGGCTGTAATTTGCTCTCGCGTCGTTGTCGGCACAAAATTCGTCCTCGACGTAGCTATGGCTACGCCTGCGGCGATTTTGAACCTCCGCCTTGCGAGAGAAAATTTCGCTCGTTCTCGTGACGAAAGCAGTTTTGAAGCCGCTTCC
>CAZIAN010000604.1:0-3101 GCA_964537355.1 uncultured Pirellulales bacterium
GTGAACCCGCGTGTTCCGTATATTCTGCCTGATGGTACGCATGCACGGGACATAAAAGGGAAAGAAATACAGATGTCATTTCCCGATTCCGATTCAGGGATTTTCCTCCGCGGTGCCGGCAAGAACCAGGTTAACATCTGGTGCTGGCCGATTGGTTCCGGCGAATTCTACGGATACAGAATGGACGCTAAACAACCACCTGAAGTTCGTGCCGGCGTGACCCCTCGAACACAAGCCGACAAACCAGTCGGCCAGTGGAACCGCTTCGAGATAACAATGCGCGGTGACCGAGTAACAGTCGTCTTAAACGGTAAAACAGTCATAAGGAAAGCTCAACTGCCCGGTATCGCGGCCGAAGGCTCCTTAGCTCTTCAGCACCATGGCGGAAAAAGTAACGGTAAATGGAATAGTCCGCCGAGCCTTTTACAGTTTAAGAACATTTTTATAAAAGAGCTGTGAGAAATTAATCGGTTCCGAAGAGTCAGAAGGAACCGCCGTTGTTAATTTATAACATCAGGAACCGGGCTTGAGCCATATTGGGCTTGACCAGGCTAAACTGCCATTGCTTTGTACTGCCCGGACATAATACCAATCAGTCTTTTCTGTTCGGCGTTTATCAGTGAATTCGAATTCGGTTCGATAATTCTCAGAAAAGGCAATCCGGTGCAACATCATAGATTCTGCGGTAAAAGGCCCAGTGAAAACTATGTCACTGGATTCTGCTAATTGTTCCAGAGACTTTGATACGGTCATTTGAGCAGGCTGAGTTAGTGCTATCGTTAGTTTCGTGTTTGGCGAACCCAGAATTTCCAATATTATGCTATTGGTTGCCTTTTCTTCGTAAGCCTGCATACGCGAGGTATAGGAAATAACTTCACAACTTTTATCATCAATAGTTTTGATTTTATTGCGCCGTTCTTCATCAAAAGGGCCCGATTGAAAGCATGGACTGGCGGAAATAATCTTTCCATCACTGGCGTTAACTTTGAATTGCCAGTCGCAAATTCGAGCCATGTTCAAATCTCCCCACGGTCCCCAGCCAAATTCGATACGGCAAAAAACCGGCCTTTTCCATCTTGATGGCCGAATTTTGTGATCGACAGGATGATTACGATAAATCACTTCGTTATTGCGGAGCACTTCGACACGGTCAATGATGTCGAGGCCTTTTGCTTTTACATGTATCTTCCGGGTATCTGCAGCGGGAATTGTTTCACCCATCCAGTGGCCATTAAGACGAAAATCCAGTTCGATTCTGTCGCCGCTAATACCGTAGGTCCGCCGTGCCTTAATAGCTTCCATGATGGACTGGCGTGTCAGTGTATCAGCATATACTCCAACAAGCCCCTCGCCGTAAGCACCCGGATATCCAAGATGGTCATCAGTGCTCGCCACTACCCCCACCTGAACGCCCTGCTGCCACAGCCATTGCAGAGTGTTATGAGTGTAACGGCCTCCCATACTGTGGCGAATATAGCGATAAGGGCCGTGATCTGATTCGGCATTGCCATGTTCCGAAAAGATTTCCACAACCGGGGAAATTGTACTGTCTAATACGCTCCAATTTTGCCCCCGCCATCCCTGCTTATAAGAGGGATGGTGAGGGATTAATATGGCATCGTAGCCACGGGCGAATTTTTGAAATTCCTTGATGTCAGTTTTGTAAACAAGCTCCGATTCTGAGCCAGGAAAAATGATACAGACATCACCGAATGAACTGGAGTGCCACTCATAGCCGATAAAGGACACGAATTTGCCGGGCTCATAGTATTTATTGGCAAGCCGTTTGACTTTTTCCCAATTATTCTTCATTACCTCGAAACCACGCACCCATTTTAGATTTTTGTTTTGCGGCATCGTGGGCATATCGTGCCATTGCGAGTGTCCGGTGAAACAGAAAAAGTCAAGATGGCTGTGGGCAATATCATAAGAACGCTCTAAAGAGCCTTTGGCATAGCCAACTGCATTATGATTGTGAACGTCCCCCCAGTAGAGTTTTTTCTCGGATGATCCGGATTTCCTTTTTTCAAAAGTTGGCTGCTTCGCATTAACGAGTTTTGTTGGTATAAAGGATGCAGCTCCTATTCCTACTGAGTTTTTTAAAAAATCACGCCTTTCCATGAGAACTCCCTGTCTTTCTATTTAAAATGTTTCCGGAAGAATGGCACTGCAAGGTCCCAGGCAAATACATGGCCTCTTGAATGTAGTACATATTCAAAGTTTTTCCCCGCTGCCAAAAGACGATATGCCTTTTCAACGACATTCCTTATTTGATCCCGGTCTGATGCTGTAATGAGATTGTCACCTTCACCTGCCTGCAACTGCATTGGACAAGGTGCGATCAAGCTGAATAATTCCGGAACATCTCCGTATTGAAGTAATCCCGGCAAATACTGGATTGCACATGAAGACAGCTTCAAAGAACGCTCACGGAAGATGTTCATACACCCGCTTGGAACACAGGCTTTGATCCGATCATCAAAAATCGTAAGCCACATCGCGGTTCTGCCGCCGTAAGAATTGCCTATACAGCCGATCTTGTTCGTATCTACATCAGCGCGTGAGCACAGGACATCAATGGCAGCCTGGCCGTCCTGGATATGCAGATCCAAAACATTAATTCCATACATAGACGCAGCCATCTGGATGGTATTGCATTTGTCACGGTCTCCTACCTTGTCAAGATGACCATCTCTTCCGGGCCAGCCCCACCACGCCGGGGCCAAAACTACATAGCCGGAACGGACAGCTTGCAATGCATAAGGGGGATAATCCGTTTTTCGGACACCACATATGGTCTCAATTCCATGGGAATGATGGCCATGCAGAGCAATAATGCCTGCTCGTTTCTCACCCTTTTTGATGTTTTTCGGAATCAGCAGATAAGCGATAAGCTCGGAAAACCGTGTAACTGGACAATGAATTAACTGACGGATGTGATCGGACAATTCAGTTGTCTCCAGAATTACCATCTCAGGCTTAACACGGTCGGGAATATTGCCGCGCAAAGATTTGAGTTTTCGGCGAAAAGCTTGCTGCCACGTGCGAAAGTCCTGCCCATCACGATATATCATACCGGGCTTATGCTCATCTCCATATTT
>CAZIAN010000605.1:0-3085 GCA_964537355.1 uncultured Pirellulales bacterium
GTTTTGTGAGAGCATCCATTTGTTTAAAAGGTCTCGCATTTTTCTTAAAACAGATATGTTCTCAGGTCTGTCGGCAATATTGTTAAGCTCGTAAGGGTCCGTTTGCAAATCATATAATTCTTCGGCCGGGTGATGCTCAATAATATCGAGCAGTTTGGCGACTTCAGTATCGATTTTTGCCTTCTCGACCCAGGTGTCCCAGACCTGTTTATGGCTTTCCGGAATGCCGGGGACTTTTGTAAAATGCGTGGTCCATTTGTTTTCCGGGCGAAGGTTCAGAACATATTTATACCGGGAATCCCGAACACCCCGCTGAGGAAAGACATTCATATTGCCATCACGTGTATGGCTGGCATAAATATACTTGCGGAAAGCTTTGGTTTTACTCAGCAATACATCCAAAAAACTTTTTCCATCCAAACCTTCCGGCTGTTGTCCGCTCGCAATATCGATAAAGGTTGGTGTAATATCGACAAAGGAAATCATCGCATCACAGACCGAATGAGTCTTTATTTTTCCGGGCCAGACAGCGATGAAAGGTACATGAATACCGGTATCATATACGGTCCATTTCGAATGCGGCCATTCAGAACCCTGGTCTGTAGTGTAAATGAAGAGGGTATTATCATCAAAACCATATTTTTTCAACATGGTCCTTGTTTGTCCCACCCGCTTGTCCATCGTAGTAATGTCCTGGTAGTAATTGGCCATGGCTCTTCGGGTTAGTTCCGTATCAACAATGAATGGTGGCAATTGCAATTTTGCCGGGTCATAGATTTTGTTCGGCTCCCAGGTGACATGCGGGCTGCTGTCACCAAGAATCAGGCACAAAGGCGTGCCGGGCCGGTTTTTGGCATGTTCTGAAAGAAACTCATCAACAGCTCTGATATTCAAGCCTTCTCTGCGATATGTTCTGGGATTAGCAGGGTTACGAGGTAATCCGGCATCTATATATTCGAAGCAGAAGACTTCTTTTGGCTTGGCATGACGTTTATTTGCCAGCACTACCCGATAGCCCAACCGGCTCAAATAGGTCGGCAGTGATGTGATATCATCCCGGCAGACTGTGTGATTTCCCATACATCCATTACGGGCAGGATAAAGTCCCGTCCATAATACCGAACGGGAAGGCGCACATGTAGGTGAAGCAGCGAACATACCGGAGAACAGCATTCCCTCTTTCGCAAGGACGTCAATATTAGGAGTCTTGATATCTTTGTTGCCGTAACAGCCCAGAAAATCTATCCCATGGTCGTCGGAAAGATACATAACAATATTGGGGCGTTTACCGGGTTTGCCGGCTATAGCACACGATGAAGTCATCGACACAGAAACACCCACCGCACCGAGAACTCCAATCGCTGTATGTCTTAGGAACTTCCTGCGTGTTATGGCCATATACTTTTTCTCTCTTTGTGTTCTATACTTTGTTTACTATCTCATACTTTATTGCAAAAGTTTCTTTAGCTTTGTAACGACCTGGGCATATTGAGGATCATGAATAAGGTTGTAGTATTCCCCGGGATCAGTATTGTGGTCATACAATTCTACGCCCTGCCTGACCCCATCCCATTCTGTATAGCGCCACCGCTCAGTCCGTACGGAATGGCCGGCTATACTGCCACGCTGCACCTGTGTAAACGCCATCTTCTTCCATGGCAGATTCGGATCGTTTAGTAAGGGTTTGAAGCTGGTTCCCTCCAGGTTCGCAGGCGCAGGCAACCCGCACAAATCGGCAAGCGTTGGATATATATCTACAAACTCCACAATCCTCGAGCAGCTATTACTCTTTCCTTTCATTTGGGGTGTTATAACAATCAAAGGAGCCCTGGCTGACAATTCGAACACAGTGTTCTTATTCCACCAGCCTCGTTCGCCAAGATGGTATCCATGGTCGCTGAAAAACACAACGATAGTATTGCTCCAAAGCTCCAGTCGTTCCATAGCTTCGATTATCTTTCCCACCTGCGTGTCCGTAAAAGAAATCCCGGCATAATAGGCACGCATAAATTCACGTCGTTCCCGGTCGGTGAACCGGTCAAAATCCTCTTTCCAACCACTCCCAATTGCCTGTGGAAGGTCGGTAGAGCGGTCGGGTGGGTCTTTGGGCAGCCTTAAAAGCTCAAGTGGATAAAGGTCGAAATAGCGTTTAGGAGCTATGAACGGATCATGCGGCTTGTGAAACCCAACTGCAATGAAAAATGGATCATGGCGATGCTGCTCCAGAAGGCGAACTGCTTCTTCAGCAACCTGGCCATCAGACTGGTCCTGGTCGGTTCCTTCTGCGGCAAGCCATCGACACCATTTGACTCGGCCACCGGTAAGGTTCCTGCCTTGTCCTTTCTTGCCCAGCGGCGTTCCTTTAGGGTCGGATGTTATGTCCCACGATTTAGAATCACCCATTTTTCCGCCCGAATGAAAAACTTTCCCCACACGAGCTGTGAAGTATTCGTGTTTGCGGAACAACTGCGGCAGAGTTACGGCATTGGGCAGCTTAGAGCGAAAGGGAGTTGTGTTATTAAAAATGCCGGTTGAATCAGGCCTTAAACCGGTGAGAAAGGAAGTGCGGCTCGGATTACAAACCGTGAATTGACAGTATGCACTGTCAAAACGAATTCCACGCTCGGCCAGGCTATCAATGTTGGGAGATTTGACTAAAGAATGGCCGTAACATCCGAGTGAATGATTCAGGTCATCGACTACGATGAAAAGCACGTTTGGCTTACGTTGAGAATCTTTTACAGTTAGTTCATGCAACCGAGCTGATAATTGTTGTGCGAGAATATTCGAATTTACATGGTTTCCCAAAACCGCAGCCGTTGCCATCGTTCCGGTTCTTAAAAATTGTCTTCGCGTTACCTTAAAATTGTTCATTGCATTCCCCAAAACCAAAAATAGAACGGCCTGTAAGCAAGCCCAAAATAAATAACGTTTACAAAATTGTGTACGATTCTTGTATAACTCTTCACAGTAGAACTAATAACTATTAGTGATTTTACCATCAAATCATACACTGAGCAATAATTCACCGATACAAATCAATCGATATATAAGATGTGAATTAAGCTGAGAAGATATACACAAT
>CAZIAN010000606.1:0-3081 GCA_964537355.1 uncultured Pirellulales bacterium
GCGTCCATCGGCCAATTAGCCGCCGGGATTGCACACGAGATAAACAATCCCGTGGGTTTTATCGCAGGCAATTTCCAGACACTGGAACGTCATACGAAAAAAATACTCGATCTGCTGGCAATGCACGACAAGCTCGCCGGGCAGGTCGAGACATCAGGAAATCCGGAACTGGCAACTATAATTGAAGGTATAGGCGAATTCCGGGAAGATATGCAAATCGACTTTATTCTCGAAGATATCCAGAGACTGTTCGTCGATTCGAAAGAAGGCGTTGAAAGAACCGTTAAAATCATCCAGAACCTTAGAGACTTTTCGAGAATCGACCAGCCAGGAAGCCGGGACGAATACGACCTCAATGAGGGTATTAAAGCCACCCTCGTTGTGGCGAGAAATGAAATCAAATATGATGCCGATGTCATAACGGAGTTTTCGGAAGTACCCCTGATATACTGTCACTGCGGCCAGATAAACCAGGTACTGCTCAATATTTTCGTAAACGCGGCCCAGGCAATCAAATCTCAGGAAAGAGAGGACAGAGGAACTATCACAATCAGGACATACGCGTCCGATGACGGAGTGGTCTGTGAAATCTCCGATGACGGGCCGGGAATACCCCCCGACAAGATTTCAAAAGTTTTCGACCCATTTTTTACAACCAAGCCTCCCGGCAAAGGCACAGGGCTGGGGCTAAGTGTCTCGTACGGTATTATCGTAAACAAGCATAACGGCGAACTCCTCGTTGACAGTACTGCCGGTGAGGGGACGAAATTCACAATAAAACTTCCGATTGGCACAAAAGAAAATGACGAAGAAGAATACAAAGACGAAAAGGAGACAATGAGTTATGGAAAAGAGAACAGTATTATTTGTTGACGATGAGGAGAGAGTTCTGAGCTGTCTTAAAGGGGGCCTTCTCGATGAGCCTTACAAAACCCTTTTTGCCAAAAGCGGGAAAGAGGCACTTGAAATCCTCGAGCAGAATGTAGTGCATGTCATCGTAACCGATATGCGTATGCCGGAAATGAGCGGACTCGAGCTTCTCAGGGCAGTCAAAGAGGAATATCCTCACATCATCAGGATGGTCCTCTCGGGCTATACGCAGGTAACCACCCTCCTTACAGCGATAAACCAGGGAGAGATTTTCAGATTCATTACTAAACCGTGGGATTTCGAGAAAGAGTTCAAACCAGCCATCCGTGAGGCGATAGAATATTACAGCTTTCAGAATCAACGCAAGGGTGCGTCCGAAGAAGCAGAGCAGCATAAGGGCGAACATCCGGAGAAAGTGCTGGAAGCAAGCGGATAGGTCGTTTCGTCAACAAAGCAGCCGAACCGGACGAAACAGCAAGGCAAGTGAACGAGAACAGTGAAGGAGAACAAAGATGCAGAAAAACAATCAAGAATTGACCGAAGTTGGCATATTTAGACCAGCGCTAACCACCAAAAAAACACTATTTGGGGGATTGAGGTGGTCCCAGCTTGAAAATGAAAGGGACTTAAGCTCATGGAAAACAAAAAGCAGTTTAGAGATTCAGACGAAAGTGAGTTAATAAACATTCACTCAGATCATTTAATAACTTCCAGCCGTGTTTGGCTGGAAGTAAAGGACGTGATGAACAAAAATGTGATTACTATTTCTCCCGATGAAACCATGATCTCAGCCGCGAAGTCGATGTCTGAGAACAACGTTTCCTGTATCGTCGTTTCAGACAACAGCAGCGTGGTTGGCATCCTTACCGAAAAAGACTTCCTCGCACGGATTGCCGGCGAGAATGGTAATTCGGACGGGACAACAGTGGCGGAGACAATGTCCTGTCCCGTGGAGCATATACCCCCCGATTTGTCTGTTTTCGATGCCAGCAGAATTATGGAAGCCAAAAACATCAAGCGATTGCCAATCTTGGCCGGGAAGCAACTGGTCGGAATTGTAACACAAACCGACCTGACCCGAGCCTTTACATCCTATGGCATGTGGAAAGATGTCGTAGAGATAATGAGCAGTGATGTGGTTGCAATTCAGACCAAAGCCACTATCGCAGAAGCTGCAGAAATCATGAACACCCGCAATATCTCATGTATCGCAGCTCTGGATGGAAGAAAGGTACAGGGTATTATTACAGAAAGAGATATTCTTAGAAAAGTTATCGTAAATCAAAAGGACCCTAATCTTATCAAGGCGGAGGAAGTGATGTCTTCTCCAGTATTAACGATACCCACCAGTTATTCCGTATTCAGCGCCTGCAAGACCATGGATAAAATGCATGTCCGCAGGCTGCTTGTTATGGAAGACGAGGAGTTGTGCGGTATTGTAACACAAACAGATATCTTCAGAGCAACGAAAAAGAAGTTACAGGAGGAAGAAGAAAAAAATTTCCATTTGCTGGAACATTCTAAAAACAACGTCTTTACTCTCGACACAGACGGTAAGATAACCTATTTTAACCCAGCATTTAAGAAACTATTGGAGGTTTCCGATCCAGCAGAATTGATTAACCACACCTTTTTGCCGGAGCGATTTTGGGCTAATCCGGAGGAGAGAACCCGGTATTTGAGGAAACAAGAAAAAGGGGATGTCGAAATCAAAGAGCTGGCCCTCAAAACTTCGAAAGGCAATAGTATATATGTCGCCCTCTTTTCCACCTTTACTAAAAATATTCACGGTGAAATCAACGGAAATCAGGGCATACTCTATAACATCACAGATCGCAAATTAGCAGAGGAGACCACAGCGAAGGCTTACGAAGAACTCAAAAAGTCCCATCTGGAACTGAAAGAAATGCAGTCTCAACTGTTACAAAGCGAGAAACTTGCGTCCATCGGCCAGCTTACCGCCGGTATTGCACACGAGATGAACACACCCGTGGGTTTTGTCGCCGGCAATTTCCAGACACTGGAAAGTCATGTGAAGAAAATCCTCGACCTGCTCGCAATGCACGACAAGCTCGCCGGTCAGGCCGAAACTTCAGGAAATCCACAACTACAAACCATAGTTGACGGTATAGGCCAATTCCGGGACGATATGCAAATCGACTTTATTCTCGAAGATATCCAGAGACTGTTCGTCGATTCGAAAGAAGGCGT
>CAZIAN010000607.1:0-3074 GCA_964537355.1 uncultured Pirellulales bacterium
TTTGTTCTTCAAAGGACTCCACAAGAAATAATTGCCGATAGTGCCGATTCCCAGTTGGATATCAGACGCCCTCACAGGCCCAAAGAAATGCTTGCAGTCCTGGGCAAAAAGTAGCATGATTATATATAACTAAGTGTCAAAAAATTCTAATGTTCTAAAGGGATATCGTCATAATCTCAAGGAGATCTACCGCTATGGCCAAAATGATTGCTTACTCAGGAACCATGCTTCTATTTCTGATTCAAACTCTATCACCGGCAGCCGTCGCCCAAAAAGTGGATGCGCTTTCGTGGTATGACACTCGCTATCTTGATGTGGAGGGAAAAGGCTGGACAGACGTGAATAGCTTCTACGACCGTTTGCCCGCCAGGGCGAAAGCCGTTGTGCGTGAGCCTGTCTGGAACTTGAGTCATGATTCGTCAGGAATGTGCGTACGTTTTGTAACTGACGCCAACGAAATCCGGGCACGATGGGAACTACGATCTAAGAGCCTTGCGATGCCGCACATGCCGGCCACCGGCGTCAGTGGTCTGGACCTCTATGTGAAAGGCAAAGATGGGAAATGGAAATGGCTTGCCGTGGGAAGGCCAACTCAGTTCCCAGTCAACTCAGTGACTCTCGTAAAGGATATTCCGGAAGGAACTCGAGAATACCTTCTCTATCTTCCACTTTATAACGGCGTCTTATCGGTTGAGATTGGAATTCCCGAAGATTCGGCGTTTCGGAAGGCGGCTCCGTATCCCGAAGACCGCAAACCAATCGTCTTTTATGGCACCTCCATTACCCAGGGCGGATGTGCTTCGCGTACCGGTATGGTCCACACCGCCATCCTTGGGCGACGATTCCACTATCCTGTCATCAACCTTGGTTTCTCCGGAAACGGTCGCATGGAGCCCGCGATGGCGGACCTTTTTGCCGAACTCGATCCGTCCGTTTACGTCCTTGACTGCTTGCCGAATATGAATGGACAGATGGTCGCCGAGCGCGTGGCTCCATTTGTCAAGAGACTCAGGGAGGTGCATCCCAAAACGCCTATACTTCTGGTCGAAGACAGGACCTATTCCGACGCCTTCTTAGTCCCGTCGCGCCGACAACGAAATGTTGAGAACCGTAGAGAGTTGCACCGGATATACTCTCGCCTCAAGTCTGAGGGCGTTAAGCACCTCCACTACCTGCCCGGAAACCGGCTTTTAGGGGACGATAGTGATAACCTGGCGACGGTAGATGGTTCTCATCCCACAGATCTCGGTTTTATGCGTCAGGCCGATGCGTTCTACGAGGTGCTCAAGCCAATCCTGCTCGACAACAACTAACTCGGTAGCCTCTTCAAGTAAAAGAGGTATAACATTGTCTATATTGTCGAATAACTGAGAAACCACAATATGGTGACTATATAGTGCTTGAAGAAAATGCTGGAGGCAACATTATATGGTAAGCCTAAATGTTCACAGACAAAGTCAATACCAGGTTTCCGAAAACACAAGTAGAACTAACACTCTGTTTTATAATTTCAAGCCAAAAACTATCGACAGGTTTCGGCGCAGATCATACATCATTGACTTGTTATTTATTGTTCTGATCTGCTGCACAAGGAGTATTGTAACTTCCGGCCAGGAAACCATCACCATCAAGAACCAAGGCATCAATAATGCACTCTTGCTGTACAAAGACACGCCTATGTTCAAGACAGGACCGATTAGCGAAGATCGGGTATTCATGTACTCAATTGGATCGGACTTCTTCGATCATCAGAAGTGGTTTGAGTATATGCAGAAATACCGTTTTGAATTTGGCCGGGTTTATCCTGCACATACATGGCATCAGAATCAGGTCGTTCAATCACGTGTCTATCAGTATGTAAAAAACTCCTGAAGCATATCATTTTTTATTGTTGCAGAATATGCTGAGAGTTGTCAAAATGCTTCCTGGAACAACTAATTGGCATTTATGTCAATTCATGCAATGTTGACATCAGTAACGAAAGGACAACCAATGAAAACATTACTCAGTGCAATTTTACTCTTAAATGTAATTGTGACAGTGCAGCCTCTCTTTGGACAACCATTTCCAACGGTCTCAGAGAGTCAGCGTATCGAAATGCTAAAGCATCCGAATAAACGGCCTGTCCGTATGGTGCTTGACACAGACACCTATAATGAAATTGATGATCAGTTTGCTCTCGTCTATGCGTTAATTTCACCTGAGCTGGATATGAAAGCCGTCTATGCGGCTCCTTTCAAAAATAACAGATCGAAAGGGCCGAGAGACGGCATGGAAAGGAGTTATGAAGAAATATTAAGAATCCTGCGGAAATTAGGTAGATCTTCAGAGGGCTTTGCTTTCAGGGGCAGCACGAGTTACTTGAAGGACATAAAAAATCCGGAAAGAAGTCCGGCCGCAATGGATTTGGTTAAAAGGGCAAAGAAAAGCAGTCCTGAAGATCCGCTCTATGTTGCCGCAGTGGGAGCAATTACTAATGTTAGCAATGCTATTCTGATTGATCCGTCCATAATTAACAACATTGTGGTTGTATGGCTGGGCGGTAATGGCCACCATTGGCCACATCAAAGGGAATTCAACTTCAGGCAGGACTTAAATGCTTCCAGAATTATTTTTGACAGCGGTGTGCCTTTTGTGCAATTACCTTGTACTCCTGTTGTTACCCATTTTACGACCACCGTACCTGAAATGGAGCGATATGTAGGTGGCCGGGGTGAAATTGGCGATTACTTACTCAAGATTTTCAAGGAATATAGAAAAGATCATTTTGCGTGGTCCAAGGTATTGTGGGATATGACGGCAGTTGCCTGGGTTATCAATGACAAATGGCTGCCCTCCGACCTTGTGCACAGCCCGATAGTGACCGACAACTATACTTTTAGTTTTGATAACTCCAGGCATTTGATTAGAACTGTAAATTTTGTTCAAAGGGACCCGATATTCAGAGATTTTTTTACAAAATTAGATAAACGGTCTAAAAAGTAGTTTTTTGTAAATAAGTATTTTCAGTTTAGCTTATTTGAATACGCCCGACAGGATTCGAACCTGTGACCTTCGGTTTAGGAAACCGATGC
>CAZIAN010000608.1:0-3070 GCA_964537355.1 uncultured Pirellulales bacterium
TTGTTCGACTCATAAGCCATCAGAAAGCCCTTCTCATCACGGCAGACGGACGCATTGAAAAGGTGCTCGTTTCCTTCCCTTGGAATCGCCGGCTCGCGCTTCCACATCTTGAGGTCGCGGGTCGAGAAGTGATAGAGGCTCTGGAACCAGTCACGGTTGCTCCCTTCGCTTGCGAACACGTGGAGTTCAGACCCGTTCATAAATGCGTTGGCGAATGAGTGACCTTCGCCGAAGCGGCACACTTCATTACCCGTATTCATGTCGATGGCGTAGAGATACATGCTCTTAGTATAATCGTCGGTGTTGTTCTTGGTGTCGTCGCGATAATTGAGCACGTGTAGCGGCCGACCATTGAAGACAACCGGCGTGTTCTCCATGGCCTTTGACAGAGCGAAGGGTAATTTCGTCAATTTGGGCCGCATGGAATTCGAGGGAAGCTGTGGAGGGGCGATCTGAAAGAAAAGGTCCGTGGGCCAGAGCCCCAGCCGCTCGAAGCCTTCGGGCACGCCTTGCTTGAATTGTACGTAAGCCCTCGTTTTGCCCCTAGTCGTATAAGTGACGGCTTTCTGGCCCTCGCCCGGTGTAAAAACGCTGTAACCAGCCAGAATGCAGTCATCCAGATCGACATGCAGCCGTCCGGTGGGCGCGTGCCCTTGCGTGCAGATGATACCCGTTGACTTCCCGCCCATCTCCGGCTGGGTAAAGTTTAGTACGATCATACGACAGTTGACAAATCTGGCTCGAGCGCAGTGGCTGGCGTAGGAAATGGCCACGGCATTGTCGGAATGCACCAGCGTGCAATCTTCGAACACGACATGGGGGTGTTCGGGCATCGTCTTTTCCCATCCCCCCACCAGGACGGCCGCCGTATCACCGACCCAGTCGAGGGCGAGGAAGTAGCACCGCCGAAACACACTCGGCTCATTCTCTCGCACCGTCGGATAGACCACACCGCCGCCGAAGGCGCGGCCCGTGCCCACACAGTCCTCGACCACAATAGTGAATCCCTCACCGCTCTTGTTGGTGAGGTCCCAGAAGAAGCCGGCATCTCCTCCAGCCGTGTAGAGATGACGCAGGTTCCATCGATCCCAAACGATGCTGGAGAAGGTCTCTTGGTTGTTACCATGCGGCCAATGTTTATCCGAGGCACGAATCGGCCCCCACCAATCCCAACTCTTGAATCCCTTTTCGGGATCACCGGAATCGATCACCGTCCAGCCTATAGCACCGGAGCCGAGACTTCCGTCGAAATCGCCGATCAAGCTGTTGTACGCCGCTGCCGTACCTTTGTGGGCAGGAGCTAAATTGGCCTCGACGTAGGTGTCCGGCCGGATGATGATGTGATGGCCGCCCTTGTCATCGGGTACGGCATCCAGCGCCTTCTGAATGGTATGGAAGGCGGTTTTCCAGCTCCGTCCGTCAGTGTTGTCACCCAGCTTGGAAACATAGAGCCTCACCCCGCCTTGAACATCACTTGAAGCAGCGGATGGTTCCGCCCCCCGTGAGATGCAAGTCGAAAGGATTGCTGTGAGCAGTGTAAGCAGGAATATGGTTTTGATGGTAGAGAGGGTGTGAACCGCATTGGCGAGGTTGTGTTGCTTCCGGATAAAACACTGCTCGTTTACACGGAACGAGCCTGCAGAAGATCGAGCAAAGGCAAATCTGGAAGGAGGTAATCTGTTTGGTGGTTGCCGCGTCATTGTCTAATCCTCCATTCGAACATATATTGTAGTTCCCAGTCTTGCCCGGCAATATTTATATAGTTTCCGTATAAAATCCTGGGCCTCTTGGCAAAAAGCAACAAAGCACAAATTACAAGGTTGCCGCTTCAAAACTGTCCGCGATGTTTAATCATAGATGTTGTCCCCCTGTTGAGCAAGAAAAAACAGGGGAAAATGATCTCATTCTGCCTTTCTCCTTTATTATGTGATTTGCATCTTGGATTTACTTCGTGAGATAGACGCAGCCGTCATCGAATGTCCACTTTGAGACGCCTGAAATTGCATAGCTATTTCAAATCGATCTCGCTTGTGTTGTTATCTTCCTCATATCTACTCCGGGGCCGGGAGAAAAGACTCTGGAGTATTCCGTTCAAATTGCTTGCGTAGGTAACGCAAATCGAGAAAGTGACTGCCCAATACATCTTGAAAATGAACCGGCACACTATTAAGATTGCCACCACTACCATTGAACCGGAGATAACTTGGAATGTAGTAGCATTGTCATCAATAATACTGCTTTCGTCAATATATTCTAATCTGTACAACAGCAGCAGCAAGGCACCGTTGACGATGTTCCAGATGGGAAACACAATGAGGATGCCGTGAGAATCTTTTAGTATGTGCATTCCTGCTGCTATCCCGCTAAGGCCGTTCACGATGGCTGCGAAGAAGAGCATAACTGCCTTTTCCCCCTCTGTTTTTTCTCTGGTGGTGAACACGTGGTACAGGGAAAACATAATCCCCAGAACGAAGAGCCCCATTGCTATCAAGATCCGGAGATTGAAATTGCTGGTAAGAGGCATATACGAAGCAGCTCTCAGGTCTGCGTGTATAAAGAAAAGCAGGACGAACGCGATGCTCATCAGGAACAGCGCAAGCTCGTTGTATCGAGGAATGAAGAGCCATGCAAAGAGGTTTCGTTTCTCCTGTTCCATGTGCTGTTTCCTTCAGAGCATAACTACGTGTACATGGTTTCAGTATAACATCCCAAGCGAGTATGAAAGCACAAGTCGCGATGTTACCGCTTCAGAGCTATCCTGATCCGCTATTTTCAATCATAGATGCTGTCCCCCTGTTGAGCAAGAAAAAACGTGAAAAATGAGTTCATTCTACCCTTCTCCTTTATTAGGTGGTCTGCATCTTGGATTTACTCCGTGAGATAGGCCTAGCAGATGGATGGTAGTTCTCTTAAAACAATAATAAGAGTAGTTTCTTGACTTCTGCGGTCTGTTGTCTTAAAATGTATTGCAGACAGGTGGGGTGTATTTTGGAAATAGATGAAAAATCTATGGTGCTGTTATGAATAGAGTATATACGGCTGTGACCAAGCAGGAAAATGGCTGGTAGCT